>JAOZVT010000438.1 GCA_025869455.1 Prosthecobacter sp. | reverse complement strand
CATCGCATTACCAATGTGTTTCCCCGTGGCAGTGAAGCAGAAAATGCCGTGACAGCGGAAGCGACCATACTGATTGAAATTGATCGTCAGAATGATCCTGCCATTCTGGAAGCCCTGCATAGAAATATTGAGCGTGTACTTGATGACAATCGTGCCGTTGTTGAAGACTGGGCCATTATGCGCGAAAAAGTTCGCGAGGCCATTGACGCTCTGGATGTGGCATCCAGTGTGATTGATCCTGCAGAAGTCGATGAGACACGCGCGTTTTTGACCTGGATTGAAGACCATCATTTTACCTTCCTTGGGGTTCGTGATTACAATCTGGTTGTGAAAGGTAAAGAGACCATTCTGGAACCTGTACCCGAGACAGGTCTGGGTGTGTTGCGCGCAAACCTGAGCAAATCCAGCTCGAAAAATATCTCTGCCATGCCACCGGAAGCCAGAGAGCTGACCCTGTCTCCGCATGCGCTCATCATGTTCAAAACGAATACGGAAGCAACGGTTCATCGCAGTGCCTATACCGACTATATCGGCGTCAAACGCTTCGACAAAAAGGGTAACGTCATTGGCGAGCGTCGTATCATTGGTTTGTACACATCCGCTGCCTACAACACCAACCCGCGCCATATTCCCTTTTTGCGCCACAAAGTCGCGTCTATCATGACCAAATCCGAGCTGAAGCCGCGAAGTCATACTGGCAAGGTTCTGCTGAATATTCTGGAAACATTGCCGCGTGATGATCTTATCCAGGCCACAGAGGACGAGTTACTCGAAATCGCGATGGGCATTTACCACATGCAAGAGCGTCGACGCATTCGCATGTTTGCGCGCACGGACCTGTATCGCCGTTTTGTCTCCTGTTTTGTTTTCGTTCCCAAGGAGCGAATCAGTACAGAGCTCAGACTGGCCATGGAGAAAGTGTTGCAGGAGAGTTTCCACGCTGAAAAAATTACCTATTCAACCTGGTTTTCAGAATCTATCCTGGCAAGAATTCATTTCATTATCCGTACCGATCCGGAGGATATGACCGCCTGGAACTTCAAGGAAATTGAGCAAAAATTAATTGAGGTTGGACGTTCCTGGACAGACGATCTGCAACATTATTTATATGAAGCTTATGGAGAAGAGCACGCCAACCATGTGTTTGAACGCTATAAAAATGCGTTTCCTACCAACTACAGCGACAACTTTTTACCCCGTTTGGCGGTGTACGAT
>JAOZVT010000437.1 GCA_025869455.1 Prosthecobacter sp. | reverse complement strand
TTCACAAACAAAAACTCTAAAAACCAAACAAGCACCCACCAACAATGCACTATTCACAACACTGTTAATATCTAAAACAAGTTCACGAGGCGAACACTAGTGTGCTGTCTCACAAATAAAGCTCCTCATACCTGTGATGAACCATTGCCTCACGGGCTCGCTGTACCTTGTTCAAAATGTCTTCCCCCTTGGCGTTCCAGACGTAGCGAGTCGGCTGCGCATTTCGCAGTGCCAGGAACATGGTGATTGAGCTCTCCAGTTCGCGAACCGAACTGAAACTGCCGTCACGCAGGTACACCGTGATGTCGCGAAAGAAGCGTTCAACCATGTTCATCCATGAACTGGAAGTCGGAGTGAAATGCATGTGGAAGCGTTTATGCTTTTCCAGCCACGCCTTCACTTTTGGATGCTTGTGCGTGGCGTAGTTGTCGACGATCAAATGCAGTTGAAGATGCCTGGGCGTTTCTCGATTGATCTTCTTGAGAAACTCCAGCCACTCCTGATGCCGATGTTGGCGCTCAATGCTGCTGATCAAATGCCCCTGAAGATAATCCAGCGCGGTGAACAAGGTAACGGTGCCATGGCGGACATAATCGTGCGATTGCGTGCGGATATGCCCGATTCCCAAAGGCAGTCCAGGCTGAGTGCGTTCGAGGGCCTGAACCTGGCTTTTTTCATCGCAACAGAGCACCAGTGCCTTATCCGGCGGATCCAGATACAGCCCAATGACGTCCCAAAATTTCTCTTCGAAGTTTGGATCGTTGGACAGTTTGAAGGTGCGTGTCAGGTGCGGTTTTATGTCATTGGCGGCCCATATACGCTGGACGCTGGCCGGTGAGATACCGGCCACTCGCGCCATGCTTCGACAGCTCCAGCGAGGCTGGCCAATACGCGGCTGAGTGACTTGCTCAAGGGTCCGTTTCAACGCTTCGGCCGATAGGGACGGCTTACGACCTCGCCCGGGCAGATCCACCAGGCCTTGTAGACGCAGCTCTTGAAAACGCTTGCACCAGCGGGTGACTGAAACAACGGAGAGACCGGTCAACTGGGCGATCTCGTTACGAGAACAACCTCGAGCGGCTAGCAAAATCACCCGCGCCCGACGACCGTCACGCTGACTGATCGTGGCTGATCTTATGCGCCGACTCAGTTCAGTTTGTTCGTCTTCACTGAGCACGATGTCCTGAGAGTTCATGTGATCACTCCAAGCACTGACT
>JAOZVT010000436.1 GCA_025869455.1 Prosthecobacter sp. | reverse complement strand
GATGTCCATCGCCGACGCCCCGGCCTGCGCCTGACACCAATGCCTCATGCAACGCCAGCGCTCGCTGAAACAGGAAACTGATGCTGCGTCAGTTTTAATCTGGTGCCGTAGCCGCCTGTAACATGGAAGTCCTTGACCCGCCCTGCTCTTATATCAATGTCCGTTCAGGCGTTGAGCACTCGACGGGACCGATCAAGCGACTCGTTGCAGTGTGTTCACCAGACATTCAACTCAACTCAAACAGGTAGCACTGTGACGAAAGACGAACTGCGCGCGGAACTTGAGCGCCAGGAACAACGTTACAAGGAAGTTTACGGCGGGGAAGTCACCACCTACGCCGCTCAACCCGAGCCGGAACGCAAGGCATGGCGCAAACGCCCTACCGTTCAGGATCAGGTCTTCAAGCAGGAAATCGAAAAGATCGAAAAGGAACTCAAAGCCGAAGAGCCATGAGCCACGGGTTTTGACGATTTCGAAGGTCAACGTGCGCACCGGTTACCAGCGCGGTGTATCGACGATGCCTTGCGCGCCCGCTACCCGCGGGCAGCGGCTCTCTTTCAGTCAGACCGACTGAAGGAAGCTTCCTACACGTTTCAGAGATATTTCAGACAAGCGTTTGATGCTTTGTCACGCCTGGAAAAACCCCTTCCAGGCAAAGCTTTTAGCAACAAAATCAATGACTTGAAAAACCCTGCGCCACGCTTGGTTTTAACCTGCTGCAACAAATTAAATCGAAGAACATTGTTACCAATGAGCAGGTAGGGGATCGATTCCCAGTCTTTTCTGGCATAATCGCGCCCCCTTACGACCGGGTCAGAAAACCTTCATGATCGATTTATTCAGCGGACTGGATGCTTGGGTGCTTGTGAGCCTCTTGCTCGCCCTGACGTTTGTCCTCGCCTTCGAGTTCATCAATGGATTTCATGACACCGCTAACGCGGTAGCCACTGTTATCTACACCAAAGCCATGCCGCCTCACCTGGCGGTGTTCTTCTCCGGTGTGTTCAATTTCCTCGGCGTGCTGCTGGGCGGCGTTGGCGTGGCGTATGCCATTGTCCACCTGCTGCCGGTAGAGCTGCTGATCAATGTGAACACCGGCCATGGCCTGGCAATGGTGTTCTCGTTGCTCGCCGCGGCAATCGCCTGGAACCTGGGCACCTGGTACTTCGGTATCCCCGCTTCCAGTTCTCACACATTGATCGGTTCCATCCTCGGCGTA
>JAOZVT010000435.1 GCA_025869455.1 Prosthecobacter sp. | reverse complement strand
CTCTTCACCCACCAAGGCCATTACTTCCTGACGCACTTCATCAAATGCGTAACTTAGCCTGGGATCGCTCGTTTGGGGTGTGGTCACCATGGGCTTGAGCTTCAGCTTTTCCGCTTCGTCACGCTTCAGGCTTCCTTCGATGACCATGCGCTCGAGCACGTAGTTGCGTTCTTTGACCGCGCGCTGGGGGTGCTTGATGGGTTCGATGTTGTTCGGGCTTTTGATCATGCCGGCGATCGTGGCCGACTCTTCAATGGTGAGGTCTTTGGCATCCTTGCCAAAATAGCCCAATGATGCTGCTTGAATCCCGTAGAAATTCTTGCCGAAAAAGATGCGGTTCAAATACAGCTCCAAGATCTCTGGCTTAGAAAATTGCTTTTCAATCCGCTGCGCCACGAAGGCTTCCATGATCTTGCGTTTGTAGCTCTTTTCCATCAGACCAAAGGTCTGTCGAGCTAGCTGCTGAGTGATCGTACTGGCTCCTTGAGTGACCTCACCGGCTTTGAAGTTCAGATACACAGCACGGACGAGACCGATGTAGTCCACCCCATCATGGCTGAAAAAGCGGCTGTCTTCCTGAGCCGTCAGCGCATCAATGAAATGCTGAGGCACTTCCTTGATCGGCACTGGTGTGCGATTCAGCACGTAGATGCGGGAAAGCTCTTCTCCATTTCGATCATAAATGATGCTGGCTGCTTCCAGTTTGCGGATCTCACTGAGATCGTAGGTCTGGGCTTTTTCTCGCAGGGGTGCCACCACAATGGCGTAAACACCCAGCCCAGCCACCATTCCTAAAATGAGGAGGGCCATCAAGGCGCTGAACCAGACGCGCTTATAAAAAGGAAGCTTGAGGCCGGTCTCGCCGCGCCAGCTCGTCTGGGGTCTTTTTTCCGAATCTTTGCCGAACATGAGGAGATGCCTTGTGTGAAAGGACTTTTACTCTAGCGGCTTTGGCGCATCCTCGCCACTTGTTTCCATGACCACCCTGACACGCATTCTGCACGATGAAATTTTAGCCTCACCTCAGGGCAGGCTGACCTTTGCCAAGATCATGCAGCAGGCGCTGTATCATCCACAGCATGGGTACTATGGACCAGGGCCGCGTCGCATCGGGCGCAGTGGGGATTTTTACACCGCTGTCAGTGTCGGCCCCTTGTATGGTCGGCTCTTGTCGAATCTTGCCAGTCAGGTGTTCGAAGAATTAGGCCAGCCCGAAGAG
>JAOZVT010000434.1 GCA_025869455.1 Prosthecobacter sp. | reverse complement strand
TACTCCTTGGGCTGATACTCAGGATCCGCATAAGGCGAGATGAAATGATTGTCACGAGTCAGGGTATTGGGATCAAAAAAGCTACCCGCACCGTGAATGGTGCCATAGAAACGATCAAAACCACGCTGGAGTGGCCAGTTACTTTTTCCCAGCTCACCATCGGGGTTCACCTTTTGGGTAACGTGCCACTTGCCCGTCATGTAGGTGCGATAACCTGCGGGCTTTAAGGCCTCGGCAATCGTCACCGAATCACGGCTCAGTTCACCTCGGTAACCGTCCAGCCCTTTATCATCCATCATGTGACCAATGCCGGCCTGATGGGGATACAAACCCGTAAGCAGTGAAGCGCGAGTCGGGCAGCAACGTCCCGTGTTGTAAAACTGTGTGAATCGCACACCCTCCTTGGCCAAGGCATCCAGATTCGGAGTCTGAATTTCACTGCCAAAACAGCCCAGATCAGAGTAGCCCATGTCATCGCCCATGATGAGGATGATGTTGGGTCGATCAGCAGCCAGGGCGAAACCGCCGAGATGAATGAGGATGGATAAGATCAGAATGCAGCGCATTCCCTTATCACGAACCATTCGCCGCCGTCTTGCCAGCCAAAAAGGCACCGTCACCTATCTGGAATCCAAGTCATCATAGACCCACGCTGTCAGCGACCACTTCTGCACTGGCTCCTGAATAATAAACTCGGTTGATGGAGAAACCTCTCGCTCCCCTGTTTCTTAAACCCACTAAGGCTGCGCCTGCCACGGCACGGAGCCACCACGCTGAATGTGCAGACGAAGGGCGGTGGAGAGTTCATTAAAGATCTTGGGAGCCTTGGCTCGGAGGTTGTTTTTCTCCTGGGGGTCGTTCTTTAAATTGTACAGTTCCAGCGGGCTATATGGATCGTTTTGCATCAGCTTCCAATCCCCCCGAATCAGTGCTTCATAGCTTTTCCCACCGTATATGTTTCCGCCTTCGCGACGGACAAAGTAGAGCTCGCGTTCTTTTTCTACGGGCTTCCCTTCGAGCACGGGGACGAGACTAACAGCATCCAGTTCAGGGCTAGCCTGGGCTCCAGCCAGCTCCAGAAAAGTCGGGAAGAGATCAAAGTTCAGTCCCGCATAGTCGGTGCGTGATCCGGCCTGCACATGTCCGGGCCAACGAACCATGAAAGGCACACGCAGCCCCCCATCATAATGGCTTTGTTTACCATCACGCCACGGATCGTTGTTTTGCGCATGAGGCAGAGAGCCGCCGTTGTCAGAGGAGAAAGCGACCACTGTATTTTGATCCAAGCCCGTTTCTTTGAGAGTTGCCAACACTTGACCAATGCGGTCATCCAGGTGCTCGACCAAAGCGACATTCAAGGCGCGTTTCTCATCGAGTTGGGGAGCCCGTTTCTTGACCTTGGCCAACCATTCTTCAGGCGGTTCGATTGGGAAATGGGGAGCATTAAAGGCGAGGTAAAGAAAGAAAGGCTGATCTTTTTTCTGCGCCCGTTCATGCAGGTAATCGTTAGCCCAGCCCGCAAAGACATCCGTAGCATGTCCCACTGGGTCCACTTCTTCCGTGTTGCGACGCATGTAGTTATGCCCTTGACGAAGATGCGTGGTGTAGCTGTCCATCATGTCTCCCAGAAACCCATGGAAGAAATCAAACCCACGCTCATTGGGCGTATTTGGTGATTCCAGTCCTAAGTGCCATTTGCCAATGATGGCGGTGTGATAGCCCACCTTTTTGAGTTCATTCGCGATGGTGGGCACTTTGGGATTCAGATATCCCCAGGAGTTCTCCGGCTGGGTGCGAATCACTCCGGGCACGCCTGCCAGATCAGGGAAACGTCCGGTCAGCAAAGCGGCGCGGGAAGGAGAACAAACCGTACAATTGGCGCGCATCCGAGTGAACAACATGCCTTCCTTAGCCAACTGATCCAAGTGCGGTGTCTGCACATCCGAATCATGATAAGTCGAGACATCGCCATAACCTTGATCATCGGTAAAGATGATCAGAAAATTAGGCTTAGCAGCGGAAGCTTGAGTCACCATCATTAGTGTGACCAGCGAAAGGAAAGAGAATATCTTCATGGCTTAACTGAGATAAATTTTGGCCTCCAAAACAAAAGCTTAGTCGAGCAAAGTGAAGGTGAGACGGCGGACATCCATGACGAATTTTCCAGGGATCTCGATGGCTCGAAGCGTCAGAGGCCCCTGCCCTGCTTCCAATTCCATTTCACCCAGTTTCAATGTGTGAAAGTCTTTCATCTGCGACTCACCATCTGGACGCGGCAGAGTGTCTTGATTCGTGTAAAGAGGCGGGTCCCAGCCTGGTGTCACCTTGCTAGTTAGGCGACTTTCTTTAAAGCTGAGTTCCACTGTCGAACCAGCATCTTCCAGCGGGCAGGTGTAGTCCACCGTGACTTCATATTTACCCGTCGTATGCACATCCAAGAGCCAAACTATGTGATCATCCTTCTTTGTCCAATTCACAAAGTAGGAACAATTGGGGGCACCACTGCTGCGTTTCACTTCGCCAAGAGGGTCGCCATCGCGAGCAGGTAACATGGTGATCGGAAACTCACGATAGCCGAGAGGAATCGGACGTGGGTCCACCGCATTGCCTGGACCTTTTTTCTTACCACCTTTGGCCATGGTTTTATCTGCTTTCGGTGAGATTCCCAGAACCTCCTGTTTCCAGTTTTTCACAGCCGTCTTGAGTTCTGCTGCAAGTTCAGGTTCTTGATCATTGATCGGCGTGGTCTGGCCTGGATCAGCCGTCATGTTATAGAGCTGGCCCGCATTATCCAAACGATGTGTTTGTGTCCTCACGCTGACATTGGAGGCCCAGGTAGAAAAGATCATCCGATCTGGCCATGTCACCTTTTCTTGCATCAGAAGCGGTGTTAAATCACGACCATCTAATGGCTTATCACCGATACGTGGAACGCCTGCCAGCGATGTCAATGTAGGCAGTAAATCAATGGCTCCGCCGATCTGGTTAACCATCTGTCCCTTGGGCAATTTAGCAGGCCAAGAGATGAAGAAAGGTGAACGCACGCCGCCTTCATCCGTCATCCCTTTTTTGCCCTTCATGCCGCCCGTCCAGCGGTGGCTGTTTGGGCCATTGTCGGAGAAGTAGAGAACGATGGTGTTCTCACTCAGACCGTCTTCTTTGAGCTTGGTCAGAATGCGTCCGACATTCCAATCCTGGTTCTCGACCATGGCCAAAGCGCAACGTGTTTCATCCGTCACTTCTTTGCTGGCATCAGTGGCCGTTTGGGTGATGGCCAAGTTCTTTAGACGTTGCCAGTCCTTATCAGGCGCTGCCCAAGGTGAGTGGGGTGTGGAAAACGGCACGTAGCAGAAAAAGGGATGCGCCTTATTACGCTCAATAAAGTCCAACGCCTTGTCTGTGCAGACATCCACGATGTAGCCTTTGGTCCGTACCATTTTCCCATTGTCTTCCAGGGGTGCATCAAAGTACTCACCCCAATGACCCGCAGTGTGCCCGAAGTATTCATCGAAGCCACGTGCCATTGGATGATAGGGCCACTGGCTACCATTGTGCCATTTGCCGAAGGCACCAGTGGCGTAACCTGCGGCTTTGAAGGCATCCGCGACGGTCTTTTCATCTAAATTCAAACGCTCCTGCCCAGTGGACACGCCCTTGACACCACCACGTGGATGATAGCGGCCCGTTAGGAATTCACCACGCGTTGGCGAACACACAGGACACACATAAAACCGATCCATGGTGACACCTGTTTTCGCGATGGAATCGATGTTGGGCGTGCGCACCATTTGATTGCCATTTTGGCTGTAATCTCCCCAACCTGCATCATCAGCCAACAGGACAACGATGTTTGGCTTCGGACTCTGGGCGATGGCCAGATGACCAAGACAGAGGATGGTAAACAGGATTTTTTTCATAGGGGAAAAAGCAAAGCAGGTTCGCAGAAACACTGGAACGAAGAGATGCGGCCATTCCTTCATCCAAGCACCGTTTTTCGAACCTAATCGGGCTTACCTTATGGCCGAGTCGAAATCTCTAACTATCGAGCAGAACCGGACAAAGAGATGAAAGCAAATGACCGGAGGACAGCCTGCGCCATCATCCGGTCATTCTTAGGGTTAGACGATCTACTTGGCCGCTGGGGCTTCCGTTTCAGCAGGCAGCGACTTGTTCTTCAGCCAGACGTATTCCTTCCAGGCACCTTCATAAAGGCGGACATTTGGGTAATGAGCCACATGCTTCAGGTAGAAGGCGACCAGACTGCCTTCACGTGATGTGCCGCAATAGCAGATGACTTTTTTGTCAGGTGTAATGCCCGCCGCTTCTAGGTCAGCCTTCACTTCGGCAAAAGGCTTGAACTTATGGGTGTTGTCAGCTTCCATCAGTCGAGCCCAATGAAAGCTCTTAGCTCCAGGGATGTGACCCTTGCGTAACCAAATGTCATCTTGGCCCAGGTATTCATTCTTCGGACGAGCATCCACCAGAACAACCCCCTCTTGATCCTTCTCTGCGAGCACGGCATTGATATCAGCCGCCACACCGGGGTTACCCTCTGCTGGCAATACGCCAGGAGCATTGGCAAAGTATTCTTGAGTGGGTGTCAAACCTGCACGTGTCCAGCCTAGCAGGCCACCATCGACGATGTGGATATCTTTGACGCCATACTTTTCCAGCACATGTGCCACCATGCTGGCGCTAAGAATTTCATCATTCGGCAGCACATCCCCCATGGCATAAATGAGATGCGCGCGGTCTTTATTGATCCCTGCCCGGATGAGCAAGGCTTTGGTCAGATCCTCTGGCAGATACTGCACGGGCACGCCTTGATCAGTGCCACGAAGTGTGTCGAAATTGATGTGCTGAGCCGTTGGCAAATGACCACGGAAGTAGTCTTTGTAACCACCACGTGTGTCGAGCACGATCGGACGCTGGGACGCATCTGGATTTTCGATCATGGCTTTGGCCTCTTTAGGACTGATAATCCCGATTTCAGCATGGATGGTGGGTGTCAGCAGCGCAATGGCCGCAAGGATAGTGAGGATGGGTTTCATGTTTATTGTTAGGGGACGATTGAGGTTAAAATTTGAAAACGAAATTCACCTTGGCGATGAAACTGACGGAACCTTGATCAGGAAAATTGGCCCAGGTTTCGAGGACGATATGATCCGTGAGTCCATACTTGGCACCAACTGAAGGCAGCCACGCATCTTGGTCCCGAGTCTGCACAAGATCCGCATTCAGATTGAAATCACGGTCTAGGAGTTTCCAAGTACGGTCAATGCCAGCAAGGAGGCTATTGCCATTGGTTTGCAGACCATAACCAAGGTGCAGGCGTGCGACACCAAAGTCATGAGCCAGCATGGCATACGTGAAGGGATCACCAGAGCGGTCTATATCTGTGAGAGCGACACCCGCCACACCAAGAGCAAAAGCGCCATCCTGCCATGGGATAAAACCAAGCTTTGTCTGGAATAACAGAGGGCCTGTAAATTCAGATCCCAATGGACTGTCCAAGCCCCATTCCAGATGAGCAGGGCCAAATTCCCAGCCCGTTTTGAAACCCATCCAAAATGAATGCTGCCCCTCACCTCCTGTGGCAAATTGATTAGCGCCGCCAAAGCTACTGAAAGCCTGAATCGCTACGGTGCGATGAGGCACGGTGTCCGCAGTCGGTATGTTGTTCAATCCACTGGGAGTGGCGTGAAGGGATGCGGCCACACAGAGCCACAAGAGTCCAATGTATTTTTTCATAGGTTGGTTAACAAAAAGTGCTCAAGCAAAAGAACGGCAGATCCAATAGGCCAAAGCTGCCGACAAAGCTCCACAGGGTAAGGTAATGACCCAGGCCAAGAGCACCGGAATGACGGTATGCCAGCGTGCTTGTTTTGTAACGATGCCAATGCCAAGCAACGAGCCGACTGAAACATGTGTGGTGGATAAAGGCAGGCCATAGACAGAACCCAAAATACCTAACAATGAAGTGCTCAAGTTAGCTGCGAACCCCTGCCCAGGGTTCATATTGGTGATTTTATGTGATAATGTATCGGCGACTCGCCAAGCACTTAAGAGCCCGCCGATGGTCATCGCCACGGCCACCAAAAGAACGCCCTTGAGATCATTCCAAAAGGCCATCCCCACCAGCAAAGCCGCCATCTTGGGCGTGTCATTCATCCCTCGCGCAAAACCCACCGCTCCTGCGCTTAAAAAATGCAAGGCATCCAAGGTTCGGGTGCGGTGGTCCGGTGCAAGTTTTAACCCACGCAAAAGCACATACAGCAATGAACCCAGAGCCACGGCCACGATGGGTCCCAACAAAAGAGGTTTGGCAAAGGTGCTCCACAGGTAGCTTAAATCCACACCACCTGGACTAGCCACCCAACCAGCCCCAACGAGGGAACCCGTCAGGGCATGCGTTGTCGAAACCGGGAACCCAAACCAGGTGGCCAAACCACTGGTCAACGCAGCTCCTATCGCTACGGCAAGCAAGAATGAAGGCTCTGCAATCAATTCATCTGAAACCAAACCTTTACCTGTAAAAGCCTTCAACATTTGCCCCGCCAGAAAGACCGCGCAAAGAGCCCCCGCAGCCGTTGAGAAACAGCCCCAATTTAAAGCGGTTCGATAACTTGTGGTACCGCTACCGTAGAGGGAGGCCACGCCTTTGAAATTGGCGTTGGCCCCATTGGAATAGGCGACGATGAAAGTTACAAAAACAATGAGGGCGAAGATCACGCTCCGACAAACAATCCACTATTTGCGCAGTCAAGCAAATATAGCCCATAAAATCAGTCTTTGATCGAGTTTTGCGCTTATTCGTCGCGCTTCTCTTTCTTGCCCTTGCCCGATTTTCCTGAGTTCTGTTTCAGAAAGATTTGATCCAATGCGGGTGGACGTACGTCTTTAAATTGTTCCAGCACACCCTGCAGATGAGTTGCGGCAGTCGCCGCCTTTCCAGTCAGTCCTTTGACCGTTAAGGAGTCCTGCTCAAATGGATCAGCCGTCAGATCATAGAAACGGCCGTCTCGGTAGAGTTTGTATTCTGCATCGAAGGCAAATTCACGGACCGTTAGGTCTGGTTTTTGCCGGGGAGAATACCAGCAGTATAACCAGTCACGAGGCTTTCCTTTATCACCTTTCAACTGCGGTAAAAAGCTGACGCCATCCACATTTTCAGGAATCACTGCACCAGCAGCTTCGCAGAGTGTCGGGAGGAAGTCGGCACTGCTCATCAGGTCCGAATTCACGCGTCCTGTTTTGATCATTGCTGGCCAGCTCGCAATCATCGGCACATGAGTACCACGCTGCGTCGTCGTACCTTTGCCCCCGGAATAGGATGCCTCTTGAAACTGACTGGTGATTTTGGTGGAGGTGCCATTGTCACCAAGGATCAACAACAGGGTATTTTCGCGTAGGTCTAACTCATCCAATTTTGCCACAATCTTGCCGACCATTTTATCCATGTAAGCGGTCATATCTGCGAAGTGCTTATTATCACGCAGAGCCGCTTCCCCTTGGGTCTTCGGATCCCAGTCCGGGCTGTCAGGGGTGGGTTGAAACGGGTCATGCGTCAAGATCATCGGGTAATACAGAAAGAAGGGCTCTTCCTGATGCCGAGTGATGAAGTCGGTGGCGAAGTCATTCACCAGAGTCGGTCCATATTCGCCCTTGGAGAAATCCACAGGCTCGCCGTTATGCTCCAATCCTGGATTGGCATAACGCGGTGGTCGGCGGGTATGCTGCCAGAGATAAGACTCATCAAAACCAAAAAACTGAGGCAAGTCTTTTCCCTGGCCGAGCTGCCACTTACCACAGATCCCCGTAGCATAACCAGCTTTCTTCAAGAGCTGTCCAAACGTCGTCTCAGTGGTCGGAAGCGTGCCAAAATTGATGTAATTCCGCACGTTGTAGCGTCCCGTCATGAGCTGAACTCGTGTGGGAGTACAAAGTGGCTGCGCATGACATTGCTCAAACCGAATCCCATCGGCTGCCAGTTTGTCCAAGTTGGGCGTTTGATACGCCTGCCCGCCATTGGCCGTCAGGCATTCATAACCGAAATCATCCACCATGATGAGGACAATGTTCGGCTTTTCAGCCTGTACTGACAGACTGAAAGAGACCACCAGACTAACCAAAAGCAGGGCCGTTTTAATTTTTCAGAAAGAAGGTATTTATGTATACTATCATTAGGCTCTTTGAACTTGAGCCCCTTCACCGCTTCTTGAGCCTGAGCTAAGCTGATGTTTCCTTCTTTCCAGAGAAAATCGAGGGTATTCAGAGCCGCCAGAGATTCATACAACTGGCCATTTTTAACCACTTCGGTGACAGTGGCCAAAGCTGCCTCTTGCTCCCCCAAGAAAGCCAAAGCCTCGGCAGCAACAACACGCACATCTGCCCACTCATCTTTGAGCAAAGGCAAAAGAGCAGCTTTGGCTGGAGCCGATTTTCCCTGAAGCACGAGACAACCGGTGGCGGCCCAATAACGCATCACCGGATGTGGATCAGATAATGCCTGAATCAGAGTGGGCAACTGGGACACATCCCGCGAGGTAGCCGCATCAGCAAGATCAAGGATACGCTCCAAGGGGTAAGCGTCACTGTGAGCATAATCATAGATCGTTCGTTCACCCGCCAGACGAGTGAACATGCCTTCAGGGATGAAGCCTGTGTCACGAGATTTTAAAATATCTGCACGCAGTTTGCCGCGCATTTCCACCAACCTCTTTTGCTGTGTTTCATCCTGAACGAGGTCTTTGATTTCAAAAGGATCTGCGGTTGAGTGATACAGCTCTTCGGCGGGTTTTGGTTTCCAGTAAACGGACTGCGCTTCATTGCAACGCCCAGCTATAAACTCCTCATACCAAGATCTCATGCTCGGCTGCACTTCGAAAGGATAACTGTAATGCTGACCGTAGGGCCGATGCGGCGAGTAGTTCTTCACGTAGCGGAATTCACGGTCACGAATCGAACGTACGGTGTCATAGCGTTCATCCATGCGCCCACGATATAAAAAGACGTGATCACGCGGGGCTGCTTTTTTGTCTCCCAGGAACGGCACGCCTTCGTACTGCTCAGGGATCGGCACACCACAGAGGCTGAAAACCGTGGCCGGAAAATCCACAAAACTCACTGGATCATCCACCCACTCACCCGCCTTGGCTGGGGCATACTGCTGCCATTTTTTCGGAATGCGGACGATGAAAGGCACACGGGTACCTGAATCGTGAATGTTACGTTTGCCACGAGGCAAGGCACCGCCGTGATCTCCGTAGTAAAAGACAATGGTGTCTTCAGCTAACCCTGCTTTTTCCAGTTCGGTTAGGATAGCACCCACCTCCCCATCCATGAGGGTCATCTGGTCATAATAATTGGCCCAGTCGCGGCGGATCTCAGGGGTATCGGGATGAAAGGGCGGCAAAGGCATCTTTTCCGGTGGAATGCGGAAGGTGGTTTTACCCAGCTTTGGAGCCACCTTACTTTCATGCGTCGTGAGCAAGTTAAAGATCGCAAAGAAAGGCTTTCCTTCGGGACGATTTTTGAAATGCGCTTTCTTACTGGTGTCATCCCAGACCTTACCGTAATCGGCTACATTGTAATCCGTTTTAGAATTGTTCGTGCAGTAGTAACCAGCCGCTCGCAGGTTTTCTGGATACAACTTAAAGGTCGAAGGAATCGGCACTTTGCTGCGATGGTGATGAATGCCCAATGATGAAGCATACATGCCTGTAATCAGAGTCGAGCGTGCAGCAGAACAAACAGGCGCATTGGCGTAGGCATTGCGATAGCGCAGCCCCTCTTCCGCCAACTTGTCCAGGTTCGGCGTGACAGCGAGCGCGTCACCGTAACATCCCAAATAGGGGCTGTTATCCTCGCTGGTGATCCATAAGATGTTAGGCCGATCTGCGGCAGCAATGACACCGGAGATTAAAAGAAGACAGGCTGTCAGTAACTTCATGGGTGAGCTTTCTTCGCTTGAGGCTTGGCTAGTGGTTTGATGATTTGCACAGGCACGTCATTGGACTGTGCTGCCCCTGGTGTGGAGCGACCTTCGGCCACATATTTTTCTAACAGAGCACGCAGTTCAGCCACGATCTCGGGCTTCTGCGCGTATAGATTATCCTTTTCGATCAAGTCCTCGCTGAGGTGATAGAGTTCACCGGGTTGATCATGCGCGGTGTAGCCACGTTGTTTCTTCAGCCACTCAGGTTCACCCGCACGACGATTGTCATCCCCGGTGATGTGGGCAATCAGTACCCATTCACCTTTACGGATGGCAAAGCGGCCTGAACCACTGTGATGGATGGTTGCCTCACGCACTGGCTTTTCTGTTTTTTCACCGAGCAGAGACGGTAAAATATTGTGACTATCCGCCGCAGCATCTTCAGGCAAAGTCTCCCCCAGAATCTCAGCAGTGGTGCGCAGAAAATCCACGTGGCAGATGGTTTCCTCATTCACTGAGCCTGCGGGAATTTTACCCGGCCAGCGTGCGACAAAGGGCACCCGATGTCCGGCTTCCCATAGATCACGCTTGGCTCCACGCAGACCATCCATGCTGTGATGTTTGTATTGCAGCACTCGATCATACACGCCCGGTTTGACCTCTCCGGTGATTTCAGGACCGTTGTCACTGGTGAAGACGATGAGGGTATTATCCGCCACACCTTCACGCTCCAGGGTTTCTAAAATTTGACCTACGCACCAATCGGTTTGGAAAACAAAGTCTCCATAATCACCCACCGTGGTCTTCCCCTGAAACTCCTTGGCTGGCACCACGGGGTAGTGTGGAGAAGTTAGGGCATAGTAGAGAAAGAAGGGCTTACCACTGCGTGCGGAAGTCTCCACAAAACTCACCGCTTGGCGGTTCAGTTCCGGCAGAATATCCACCAACTTCCAACCTTCGATCATGGGACCAGGACGGTTAAACCCATCCACTCTTCCTGTATCTGGCAAGGTCGGAATACCAACAGTGTGCCGATCCTTCAAAAAGCAGTACGGCGGATAGTTAGGCACATCCACACCAAAGTAATGGTCAAAGCCGTGGTCGAGAGGCCCATCTAAAAACGCCTTGGTAAAATCCACATTGCTGAGCCGTTGCTCATTGCTCGCAGGAGGCTGGCCGTCAGTCGTCTGCCAGGTCATCCCTAAATGCCATTTGCCAATCAAACCCGTCGTGTACCCCTTGCTCTGAAGAAGCGTCGCCGCAGTCACTTGGCCTTTCTTGAGCAAAGGAGCTCCCCAAGGAAGAACCACCCCCTGCTGCAAAGTAGATCTCCAGGCGTAACGCCCTGTAAGCAAGGCGTAACGAGTCGGAGAGCACACCGAAGAAGGCGAATGCGCATCCGTAAAACGCATGCCTTCTTTGGCAAGGCGATCCACATTGGGCGTGGGGATCTTGGACGGCTTCTTTTTATAGGCGCCGATATCTCCGTAGCCTAGATCATCTGCAAGAATGAAGATGATGTTAGGCCGAGCTGCCTCCACCGCCTTCAGCATTGGAGACCACAGAGCAACCGCGCAAAGGAAATAAGAGACAGCTTTCATAGGCTTATTCAGACGGACTGAATTCCGGCATTACTTTTTCTTCTTAGCAGACTGCCAGCGAGGCTCCCAATCGGCCAAATCAGTGCGAGCTGTTTTCAAATAAGCTCCGATTTTTTCGACAATCTCGGGATGCTCCTTCGCCACATTTTTCTCTTCAGCGACATCGTTTTCCTGATCATACAATGCCACGGGAGCATCCGGACGGCCTTGGCGAATCCCTTTCCAGCGGCCTTGATACAGAGCCGCCTGTTTAAAACCATTCTCATGAAATTCCCAGTAGAGAAACTCATGCTTGGCCTGCCCTTCCTGGCCTAACAAAGTGGGTGCAAAGCTGATGGAATCCACATTAGCAGGAGCTTTGGTTTCAGCCAAATCAGCCGCTGTTCCTAGCCAATCCGCAAACGAGGCCACATGACTGGTTTCGGCACCAGCTTTCACCTTCCCCGGCCACCAGGCG
>JAOZVT010000433.1:10093-11919 GCA_025869455.1 Prosthecobacter sp. | reverse complement strand
GCCGCCGCCGCCTGAACGGTCTGTATCTGCCGCGCCACGTCTGCCACTGCCGCCGCCGCCGCCACCACCAACCATGATGATGCGGCAGGAAACTGCGCCAGCAGGTTTCGTCCATGTCCCAGAAGCCGTGAACGTCTGCACATCGACGCATGAACCACCGCCACCGCTAGGCGTAGTCCAGATCATACCTTTATCTTCCGCGCTGGCTGCGGTGAGCACCTGGCCGTCTGTGCCAATGTTGAGATCCCCCCAGTTGGAACCATCCCCAACCAAGAGGCGGCCCTTGGTCGGAGCTAAGCCCGCGATGTCGGTGAGGTCAGCGTCTAGGGGCTGGTAAGTGGCGGCTAGACCCAGGTGACTAGCCAGGGTGCTAGCATTGATGCCCAGGGCGATGGTGCCCGATGAGGCGACAGGCGAGCCGCTGTCAATTTCGATGCCATCACTACCACTCAAGGCCACACTGGTAACGGTGCCTGTGCCTGCCACGGTGCTCCATGACGTAACCCCGGTGCCGTCGGTTGTGAGCACTTGGCCTGAGGTGCCGTTGTCTGGCGGAAAGGTAAGATTCCAGTTTTCGGTAGGTGAGGTAGCTTGGAAAAGCTGGAAGATGTTCGTCCCGTTATTCCAGCTCACGGCTGTGGAGGTGAGATAAGTCGAAGCCCCTTCAAATTGGACATAGACGGCATTTCGAGCATACAGCGTATCAAGGGTCAGTGCGCCCGAATCATCCAAGGTCGCCGCGCTATTCTGCAAAAGCTTCCCGGTGGTCGTGTCAAAACGAGCCAGGGCATTATCTGTGGCGCTCGCAGGCCCGACGACATCGGCAGAGCTTGGGGGACTAGCTTCAGGCAGGTCAATCCAAGAGGTAACGCCGCTGCCATTGGTCGCCAAGACTTGACCTGATGTGCCTGCGTTGATGGGCAGCTCCATCGTCCAGTTGCCGGACAGGTCAGGGCTTCCCTTGAGTGTGAAATAATAGCTGCCTGTGTAGGTCTGAATGCCTGCCGCTGACACCGCCACCGTGTTGGATCCAAAGGGATTGGGAGCGGTGAAATAATCCCCAATGTAGCCTTTGCCAGCCGGGGCATACATCCCGGGCGCATCCACGTAATAACCGGAGTCTTGGAGCAACTTGCCTGTGCTGGTATCAAAGGCCGCTAAGCCTCCATTGAAGGCGCTCGCAGGTCCGACCACATCGCCCGCACCACTGGGACTCGTCCACGTGCCATCGCCGCGCAGGTAGGTGCTACTGCTTGGGGTGCCTGAGCCTAGTCGAGCCGTGCCGACGGTGCCCGTGGTGATGTTGCCCGCATCAATGCCGCTGCCGATTTTACTGCCTGTCAAGATGCCATCAGCCAAGTCAGTGAGGTCGGCGTCAAGAGGCTGGTAAGTGGCGGCTAGACCCAGGTGACTAGCCAGGGTGCTGGCATTGATCCCAAGGGCAATGGTGCCCGATGAGGTGACAGGCGAGCCGCTGTCAATCTCAATGCCATCGCTGCCACTGACCGCCACACTGGTGACGGTGCCCGCTCCGGCGGGTGTGGTCCAGGTGCCATCACCGCGTAGGTAGGTGCTACTGCTGGCGGTGCCAGTGCCCAGGCGGGCGGTGCCGACGGTGCCGGTGGTGAGGTTGCTGGCGTCAATCCCAGAGCCAATTTTACTGCCCGTGAGACTGCCATCGGCGAGGTCGGTGAGGTCCGCATCCAGGGGTTGGTAGGTGGCGGCAGCAGTGGCAACAAGCAGGTAATCCGAGAGCGTCGCTGATTGAGTGGCCAAAGTCCCCAAACCCAAGGTGTCGCGGGCATCGGTGGCCGTCGCATCATCCA
>JAOZVT010000433.1:0-10083 GCA_025869455.1 Prosthecobacter sp. | reverse complement strand
GGGCGCTTTGCAGGCCGGTGACATCAGCAATGATGTGACCATGCGCGGATGGCGCAAAGGTGGACGGCACGCCTGTCAATTTACCCCAAGCTAAAGATGTGATCCAAGTCGGGTCTGCGTAGCTGGAAGAAGTCAAGACAATGGGGTCCGTGATCCCATAACCCGTCAAGGAAGTCGGCTTGCTGGTCAGATCTGCAAAGGCCAGCGAGTTAGCCACCGCCAAAGTCCCCAAACCCAAGGTGTCGCGGGCATCGGTGGCCGTCGCATCATCCAGCAAAGTCAGGCCAAAGGCAGAGACAGACGAGCTGGCAAGCTTGCCATCCAGGGCGCTTTGCAGGCCGGTGACATCAGCAATGATGTGACCATGCGCGGATGGCGCGAAGGTGGACGGCACACCTGTGAGCTGCGACCAATCAGGAGCCAAGACAAGGTTACCCGCCACCAGCGAAAGGCCGCTTGGCAAGCTTAGCGTACTAATGATGCCGCTAGCATTAAACCCAATCAAAGACGGAGCCTGCGTGGCTAACCGCACCTCGGTGAATTGGTTGCCGTTGAATTGATCCAGGGCGATGCCCGTGCTTTGCGCAGGCAGTGGCAAGGTCACCCAAGCCAAGGCTAAGGTAAGGTAATGGAGGTGCTTTTTCATGGGAGATCTAAAAGGCGGATTCGTTTGGTGTCTGTGCCGTCTGAAACAATGAGATAGCCGTCATCAATGGTTAGGCTCAGGGCGCTTGGTGGGTCTTGCCATTCAAGGTCAAAGTCATCTGGCCCCGTCTTCACCAGAACTTGGCCAGGCTCTCCGCCTGGCGGAATATAACCAAAAGCATTGAGCAGGATGGGTGGCAATGGATCAGGGCCGCTCGGATCGGTGAGAATGTAACGGACCTGGAACCGCACGCGGGCCGCACGCCAAGGAACACCCTCAACCTTGACCCAATCCCATCCCAGAAATCGGAAGGTGCGGCCCACCTCACGATCTAAAGTCTCGTCGTCAATCTCAAATCCGCGCACACGCTGAATGAGCCATTCCTTGCGGGCCAAGTAAGATGGCGCGGCGCTGACTTTCGTGCGATGCAATCCCTTCGCAGGGCCGATACTCATACCGCGCGGCGACTGCACGTAGAAGTGTATTTGATCTTCGACATAACCGCCGACATCATCACCCCCATCCCCGCTGTCACAGCCACCTGGCACCATCACCACGCGCCACCTGTCAGGAGCTTGAGTCAGCGATTCCAAAGCGTCGTATTCAGAATCGGCGACCGCTAAAATACCACCTGCATTCTCCATGAGCGGAGTTAAGGCGTCTTCTAAAGCAATGAGGATAGCGGAGAGTGTCATGACTAGTGCCCAGCGGACTCGGAATAGACGCGACTTGGTTCACCAATGATGGCCACAGCGTCATTGGCTGGCTCAATGACTGGCGAGAGAGGATCTAGCCCCTCTGCAATTCGGCCCAAGCGTTTCCAGAGCTCACTATAATCATCGGCAAACGGGAATTGCGCGAGCATGCCCCGGCGCTGATACACCAGCCGAGCCGCCACATGAGCGGAAACGTCTAACAAAAAGGCATCCAAGCCCGCATTACCCGCCGCAAAGGGCACAGGATAGCGCTGACCTAAGACGCCATTGACCCGCGCTTCCGCCAAGGTCTGCACTTTAGCAAAAGCATCTTGAGTGCCGTCACTGTCATCATCTAAACCTTCCGTCAGCCAACCCTCAGGAATGAGGGCCGCCAGGTTGTCTTGAGTAAAGTAAGCCATAAGTCAGAGAGTGATGTGAACAAAACAGGCCGGAGACTTTCGCCCCCGACCTGCCCCCTTTGTCATGAGCCATGAGCAGCTCAAAATGTGATGCGCGTCAGAGAGTTGCCGTGGACCGCAGACCTTCAGCGCGGAAGAGAATTTTAGTGGATGACTTGGCTAACCCAATGACGATGGGCCGCCAGCCTGTGGTCATATCTGCCGCAGGCGCGATGCCTCCAGGTGTGGCTGAGCAGACATACACAGTGCCATTCACCACTGTACCGCCAAGCGTAAGGTCATCGTCTGCCGTGATAACGGTCAATGGCTGACCTGTGCCCGAAGTCGTCGCCGCCAATCCATCCACATCGCGCACGGCTGCGGTGGCAGAGTTGCAGTCGCTCAACTTCCAAGTGTTGGTGGTAACGTCGAGATAGACGAGCTGGCCTGCCGTGATGTCCGCGCCTGATTTGCCGTAACGGTATTGGGCATTAGCCCCCGGCACCAAGTTAGCCGCCGTGATGGTAACATCTGCCGCAGAGACCGACTGTGTCGGCGTGGAAGACAGCAACCCAACGAGTAGTGCTAGGGAGAATAAAGAGAAGTGTTTCATGAAGGTAGGAATGTTAGGGGCCGCTGCGTTCATCAGGTGATCAGCCTTTAGGTGCTAGCATCTCGCAGCGACCCCTTTTGTTTATGGGGTTATTGGTTAGGCCGCATCGGCACCCGTGCTGCCGTAGCCAAATTCAGGCATGCCCGCCGCGATGGCAAAACGGCCCCGCGCTTTCCACTCGAAGAGATCCTCAGTGAAGACCTTGTCAGACTTCAGATCCAGGTTGGCAGTCAATTCAAACATCACACGATCTTGGAAGACGAGAGGTCCGATCTCATTGCCACAATCCAGCAGGAACCAAGGGCGGTCTGCGCTAGCAGGCTGAAGGCCAGGCAGAACGACGACTTGCGCTTTGTTGAAGTTGGGGTTGTCGGCACCGGCGGCGGTCTTCGCCATCTTGACGATGCTGTCTGCCGTTGCTTCATCATCACTGCAAACCACCAGGAACACCTTGGATGGATCAAGCAGCGTGAATAGTGGGACATTGCCCGCATCACGGCGCTCACGAAGGGACGCATAAGCAATCTGGAAGTTAGCCGCGCTCAACTTCTTGGTGCCCTTGTTGCTCCAAACAGCCGGGCGCTTGTAAGCTTTGTGATCATCAGCAAAGAGAGCCTTGCCATCGTAGCTCTTGAAGGTGGTGAAACCGAGCGACAGTTGACTGATCAGCTCCAAGTCAGGAGATTGACCCGCCCGCTGGCCCCACATCGCCGCGATGGGGCCAAAGACGCCGATCTGATCGTCTTCAATAGCAGTGCGGGGCACCTGGACGATGCCAGTAAACTCCTTGTTAACCACGGAGTGACCGAGCACCTGAAGACGAGTGCGAATGATCTCCGCTGTCTTTTCACCAATGGCAGGAAGACTAGCCATCCAGGCATAAATATTCTCAGACCCGGTGCTATTGACCCGCATGCACAGCTTCTTATAAAAGAAGGGCACGCGACCAAGGGCGCGGTTAAACTGAGTTTGGAAGCCCACGTCGATATCGCGGAGCACGGAGGAAGAAACGACGACGCCTTTCATGGAATTGTTATAGGAAGCAGAGACTTTTGAAGGTTAATGGAATTGGTTAGGCGATTTCCACCCAGACGCCCGCAGGGACGATTTCGATAGGTTTCCCAACGGGAATATCATTGGCCGCTCCCGCTGCCACACAGACAGTCTGGTTGTCCTTAATCACCGCCGCGCCAGCCGTGCCGACACTGGCAATGGTGACAGGATTAACTGGATCATTAAGCAGGAGGAACGCCGCCTTACGCTCAATGACAACACTCAGATCACCCGCCGCGCCCGTAGAGTTATCCACTTCCTCGGCAAAAATACCCAGCACAACAAGGTTGGCTGTGTCGCTACCGGGGACCGCATAACCGGCAGCATTGCGACAGGCAATGGTACCTTGCAGGGCTTTGGTGGCAGCAGCCAGCGGGACAGAGATGCGTTTGCCATCGCGATTATTAGTGGTGATGGAAGTGGTAGTATCAGCCATGATGAGTCAGGTTATGGTTTGGGGCTTTGGAATGAGCAGGCTCTCGCGGGCCTTCGCGGGTGGGTAGAATCGCTTAGAAGTCAGTTAGGCGGTCTTGACATCAGGGGAGAGGTGGGGCGCGTATTTGGCCACATCTTCAGGCGTCACACCAAGGGCCGCTATGCGTTCAATGGATTCAGCGCTAAAGGTCTCGACTTTGCCCCTCCCCGTTTCGCCATCGGGCGTCTTTTTCGTGATTGGCACCTCACCGGCTTTCGCAGTCTTGACGATGTCCGCCAAGACACTCAGTGGAGTGACCTTCAAGGTCTCGGCACTCAGCGGGATGACCTTGCCTTCAGCGGCAGCCTGGCGCAGAAGCTCCGCACGCTTGAGCTCGTCACGCTCACCCTGAAGCGTCTTCACTTCCGTGGTCAAGGCTGTGATCTCGCCTTTGATGGACTGCACCTCAGCGCTCATCGCCTCAGGCTTCTTTTTCGCTTCCTCAATCTTGGTGGTGGCATCCTTCAGGGCGGTGGCAACGGCGGCTTCATCGGCCTCAGGAGCCAGGGACATACCAAGGGCGGCAAATAGGGCAATCAATTCAGGAGTCGGTTTCATGGGTGCGGATTCGGATTCTGGGAGAGAGGCGGAAAGGGCGGAGAGTTGAGCCTTGAGGCGGCCCGTGGCGGCAGCTTGTTCGATGGTGAAGCCTTCGATTTGACCATGGCGGCAGAAGGCCCAGGAATGCAGGCCGATGACTACGCCTTGCTCATCCCGCACCACAGCGGGCGAGATGTCTTGGAAGTGGCCACCCTTGAGAGCAGCTTCACCTTCAGGTGTGTAGGTCAGGCCTGTGACAGTGATGCCAATTCCCGGCTCCACTTGGGCGATTCCCCAGGCAGCCACATGACGCGGCTCTTTGTCCGCGAGGTAGGCGGGGTGGCCTTCGACTGTGTTGTGATCGAAGTCACCGGCTACTTTACCATCGCGGCCTAACAGCTTTTGACTCGCAGCGAAAGCCGCCACGGTCTTTTGATTGACGATGACCTTGCCGCGAGCCCCAATGTCACGTGAGCCCCAAGGGCAGATCACCAAGCGGCTTGGCAGTTCATCGCCCAACACATCCAAGCCACCTGCACTGAAAGCGCAGAGAGTCAGGAGGATGTCGGTGGTGGCCTTGGGCATGTCTCAGCCTGCCCCGCTTTGCCCAATCACTCCAAGTGCCGGAGGTGCCAGGATGCCTAGCGACCCTTTGAAAAGAGTGCCCGCTACTTTTTAAAACAGACCGAACACCAGCCTTTATTTTTGGCGCAGTGGCCACACTGAGAACAGTCGGTGCAATGGCGGCACATTTCAGCGTAAGGTTCACATTTGCCCGGAGGTTTGCGCGGCCCCAAAGAGGCGGCAGTTAAAGCCACACCAAAGCCTAGACACAAGGGAATGATCAGAGCTTTCATGGCGCTTGACTAAATCTTATAAACGACCTGAGGTCTATCTTCCTCAGGCACCTTGGCAGGCTTAGGGGCCGTTGCTTGCAAAGCGGCGGCAGTGCCTTCATGCGCGGCCTTCATGATCATCATAAGCTCTTGCTGTCGCCGTGTCCGATAAAAAACGGACACGATGACCAAGGCATGAATCAAGCTGGCCAGCCAGAGCAAGAAAGCCAAAGGTGGTGCAATGGCGATGATGATGAGCGCCACAAACCAAAGCGCCGCATTAAGAACGCCCTCCCAAGTTTTTCCAGACACCACCGCTGCCAGCGGTGGCCAAATGAGGGCAATGATGTAGCGCATGATCTTAAAATCCGTCCAAGTTCGCATTCGGCACCTGTTTTTGGCGGGCGCGTTCATCGGCTTCTCGCTGGACGCGGTCTGCTGTGATGATGGTGATGTAATCGGTTATGTTTGATCGGTTAGCTAAGAGCCACTCACGACTCGTTTGGTAATCATAGCTAAGAGCTAACCAGCCTTTGGTTTTAATGCAGTTATCACGAGATTCGCCTATGCGAGCCATCACTGAAGTGGCGAGAGTTAACAGGCAAAGAAGAAGAAGCTTCATGTTTAGGCATTGAGAAATTTATTCAAACGATAACCCAAACGAATCAGCGCAGACCGGACAGGTTTAACAAAAAGCCTAACCAAGCGAGTTAAGGGGTCTGGGTAGGTGCCGCTTTTCATAGCCTCCCGTTTGAGTCGCCGTAACTCCAACTCAAAGTTCCTTCCATATTTCATAAACTCCACCTGAAGCCTCTCCGCATTAACTTCAGGCTTGCCTATCTCATCTAGCAATTGTTGGGCGGTGCGCGTATTCATGAAAAGACTTTGGTTACAGAATTGACGGGATAAATCCAAGCAAAGGATTGACGTGGGTAAGTGAGGGGCGGATAAGCGGGATTATAACTGCTCAAGGTTACATCATCTTTCGTGGCCTGGAAGACTTTGCACATCACATCACCGCCATGGTCATCATCTAGCCTGGCTAAAACGATGCTGCCATTTCGCGGGGTCTTTGATGGGAAGACGACGGCAACATCACCAGGCTCAATCCTTGGCTGCATGCTATCCCCGGCAAGTTTCACGGCAAAGGCATGAGGATCATCAGGCGAGTAAGCGACAAAACCCTCCCCAGTGTAAGCCTCGTCGGTATAAGCCTGCATGACGCCACATTGAGCCATGGATAAAAGAGGAACATACTTGGCTCGCTGGCCTTGCATGCCTGGCCCCATATTGATTTCAGGGACTGCCCCAAAGCTACCAAAAGGCACACTGTTCGAAGGTGGATGGTCGCTGCCATTCGTTAAATCTTCCACTTCTAAGTCCAATAAAGCCGCCGCCTTCTTAGCCATTTTCTCACCCATGCGACTAGCACCCTCTTCGATACCCTGATACACCGACAAGGAATAACCCACAAGCTTGGCAAACTCCGCCACAGTGTAGCCTTTGGCGATACGTGCAGCCTGAAGCTTCGATCTTGCCCCATAGAAGGTGATGGGCTCCGTAACACGCGCCACCTCCTCTTTGCTCAATAACTCCGATTCAATCGGAGTTATTGAGTCTCTTCCCTCAAGATGTTCTCTTTCAATGCGGAAGAATAAGTCTTTTAAAGCGGCGGATGGTTCACGACCATTCTCAATGTCCGATAAGTAGGTCCGGCCTATATGCAACATCTTTGCAAATTCAGCCTGAGAAAGCTTCAATTGCCGCCTCAGTTTGAACACTCTGTCTGCAAATAATTCGTTAGTCGTCACTTTTTTTCTTGCTAAATGTCGTCTCAGGCTGCAACTATCGCCTGAACATGCCACCTGCTAACCTAGCGACCTTGCCAACGCAAGCGACAAGTTTCCGAATTGCCGCCAAGAAGAGACTCTTGGAGCTGGGCATTTCGGTTACGGGCCTAGCACGCCAGCTCAATCTGGCACGCAACACCGTGAGCGTGGCCATCAATCACGAATCCATGCACCCAACCGTGAAAAATCGCATTCGGGAGGTGCTCAAACTATATGACTACTGAGCATCACATTCACTGCTTGCGAGTCTTAATCGAAACCGCAAGCCCGCACCTTGAAGCATTGCCAGCCATCCGCCGCGCCGATGCTTATGAGGGTATCAGCCTCATCACCAAAGGAGTCGATAATGAAATCAGCAATAAGGCTGAAACCATTGCCCAGCAACTTAGGGATGCTGAGGTCATGCAAGGTGAATTTGCCCTCTTACTAACCAGTGGAGAAACCGCCTAACAATGAACCCTTCAACCGTTGAAGCCTCCACCTTGTTGAGGGGCGAGAAGATTCAGATTCCTGGCATCAAGACCATCTACGAGGTCGGGCCAAGATGCAGAACGGAAATCCATCTCTATCCACCCAAGGGCAACACCAAGGCCATCCCCATTAACTCCTTTGTCTTCCTTTTAGAGGAACGCAAACCCACGACCCAGGACGCGAAGACGGAGCCTGTTACTCCGCAGATTTTCCACTCATCCAACATGACCACACATTCAGTTAGACGCTCCCTTATTTCCCTTGACCCTCGGCTCTCATCTGTGCCCATGATGAGCGATGTAGCCGCCCGCTTTCTAGGCGCGGTCAAGCCAGAGCACAAGAGAGCCGGGCAAGAGATGGCCGACGAACAGGACGCTCTCTGGCAGAGCCTGGACCGTGAGGGCATTCTTGAGCCTATCAAGGCGTATCGCGAAGGCCGCAAGTGGATCATGGCCGATGGCCGCCACCGCCTAGAGTGGGCTGATGCCCGCTCAATGACGAAGTTGCCCCTCATTGAGATATCCAAAGAGCAGGCCACCGCCATCATTGAGGCCACCGTCATGGGTCGCCGCCACTGGACAAAAGGCCAGCGCGCTTACCTTGGCGTAAAGCTTCATCCTCAGGTCTGCGAAGCCGGAGCTCATCGTCCAAAAAACTCCGATTCAATCGGAGTTAACAACTCCACCGAACTAGCCAAGCGCCTGGGCATCTCCGCCGATACCGTTTCCCAAGCCTGCGAGCTTTACCGCGCTTTCTACGCCCCTGGCAGCAAGCCTGATTCTGTGGAAGGCATCGAAGCAGCGGCACTGAGAGAACAATATGAAATGTCCATTTGGGCAGGGCACGGCTTAGGCGCAGTCCTGGCAGGCATCAAGGGAGGCGAAGCCACAGGCGGCAAGACGAAGTCCGCTAGCGGCTTCCATGGCTTAGACAAGCCACTCGGTACTTTCTCGCGCTTCAGCACACTATTCACCACCTGGACACCGGAAGAGCGGGGCAAAGCCCAACAGCTCATGACGGTGAAGTTCAAGGACATGAGCCCAGATTTCCGCCTTGCCGTCAGCGAGGCCCTCGCCGCCGCCGAGGTCTAACAAAAAATCCAATCAAGGAGACCCCCATTATGAGCACCGCCAATAAAAGACTCCAGACCGTTACCGAAACTCTCGAAAGGGCGTCGGATATGATTCAAGACCCCCGAACTCTGGCCTTCATTCGAGACACCTTAAGTGTCGGCAGCGAAGCCTAATTAGTCATTCGTGTCCGCCCAAGCAAAGACGGCAAGGTCCGCGCCTCTGTGGAAACACGCCGCCGCCCTCAGCCCATCTTCATCGCGGGCTTCTCTGACCTGACTCTTGACTAACCCTTCATTGCAGCATGAGCACCGACCCCACACCTCTCCAAGTCATCGCCGCCGTTGCCCCTATCGTATTGGCTGGGGCGGCGGCTTTGATCACCCTCCGTTACCACGACCGGCTAGCCGAACAAGAGCGTATCCGCGCTGAGGCAGCCTACGACCCCGCAGCGGAAGAGCCTTCCTTCGGATGCTGGCCGCTGGTCCGAGACGCCATCTGCGCTCTGTTCCTTGGCGGTCTTTTCCTGATCTCCATCATCCTCCTCGGCGGCTGGGGCCGCTAACCAACGATTCATATGATTGCCACACGCCAAGGCCAGCCCACCAACGCCGCAGACCGCGCCCTCATCATTGCCCACATTCAGGGGCTGGTGAAGGGCGGCATGCCTTTGCGTAAGGCATGCGCTGAGGCGGGCATCAATCACAACAACTTCTACCGCTGGAGCGCCCATGCTGCCCCAATACAAACACCCAAAGAGACGGCCAAGCGTGGTCGTAAGGCCAAGTGGGAATTGGGCGAGGCCAATGCCCGTCGCCTCCGGTTTTGGCATCTCGTTAAGAAGTCCGTGCCGCTGGCGGTCGAGGCCTTTATTGCTGAGGGCCTGACGGGCAATGAAGAGCCTTATTTTAAAGCGCTGAAAGCCTGCCTTGCCAGCCCGGTTGATACTGGCCACCGCGCCAGCCCAGCGCTAGCCGCCGCCATGCAGGCCCATTGGCAAGCTGCCGTCAAGGCGCGCAAGGTGGTGACTTGGCCTTTATCCGTACAGCGCGCCTGCCGCAGCAGCGCGCAAGAGCAAGCGCAATTCAGAGGCGACAAGCACGCCACCGCCGCACGCGGCACTGAGCGGCGGGGTATTATGATCCATACTCCTGAGGGCGAACTCATCCCTTGGTATCCAGGGGCTATTTGGGAGAGCGACGACATGAGCGTCAATGATCCGTTTCGTTTTCACGATGCAGCAACCAACGAAGAAATGCTTGGCCGTCAGATCCTGGCCACCATCGACGCGATGTCACTTCGCTGGTTGGGTGAATCTCACATTGGCCGAGACCGTGACAGCTACCGCGCGGAAGACATCGCCTGCCACTTCCGCGAAATGGTAGAGACCTTTGGCTTGCCTTATATCTGGAGGATTGAGAAGGGCCGTTGGG
>JAOZVT010000432.1 GCA_025869455.1 Prosthecobacter sp. | reverse complement strand
CTGCATCAGCATCGTATTATCATTTTTTCGTGACACCCTGGACACTGCCGTAAAGTCCCCACTGCCGCCGCCATTGTTGACCGTATGCAGCCAGTACTGCTGATTGCCAGCATCAAAAAAACGATAATAACTGTAACCCTGGGCCGGGTAAGCACTCTTTGCAGCCTGCCAGTCATAGCCGATATAGCCTTTTTTCAGCAAGTCAGCATTCTGCCCCTTAACCGTCATTTTTTCAGCTGCAGCACCACAGCGAGCCAGCTGAATCTCTGCCTTGTTGCCTTCCTGATTCGAAAAACACAACGAATCTATTGGCTTGTTGGCATACATCAGGGCGGGTGGCACCTGTGCGTCCTGCGCACCGACCAGTGGCGATAAAACAAGCCCTGCCAATACTGCTATATATCGTTTCATGTTATGTCCTGTTTCAAGTTTGGGGAGATAGGTGATGAGGGCGTCCTGGTTGCAGCCGAATCAGGTAAAATCATTATCAAATAAAATGGTAAGAAGTGTCAATTTGGACGATGAACCGCCTCATTAATTGACAATTGATTGCGCATAGTGGTACAATTTCATGCATCAACTAAAAACGTCAGACAACAGGACTTTTTATGCCATCACTTTCGCTCACTAACAGAGACCGTATTACCGCATTGAGAACACGTTATAACAATATGGGGCGTTTTAAACGGTTCTTTTTTCCTGGAGCGCTGCGCCGCACCCTTTTTGAAATTGATGTGAATTCGCCGCAATCAGCCGGCCAAACCATCGGCTTTCTAAATACCTTTGACCAAACCAATTTTAGCAGGTTCCGTCGCAGGCTTCTTCGCTCATTTCGGCATGCGGTAACCGACTTCAAACAGTCAGCACTGGATGAAACGCTTGATGGAAACGCAGAACAAAGTCTGTTATTGAGTTGTAATAATGACAATGAAAAAGACGAAGCTCGTCGGGCATTGTTACTATGCCGGCAAGGCCCTGAGAGTCGTATACATAATACGCGGTTGGAAAATATAATGATTATTGCCGAGCTGCCGGCAGGGCAACGAGAACACGCTGCTACGAATCTGACAAGAATAGAGCCTGGGATGAGAATGCTTGTCAACAGCCAGAGGGTCAATCGAAGTCAAATCAAATCCTGGTATATTACAGCTCAGGGAAATCAGCCAGCTCCTTGTGATTCGCCGGAGTTCAATGCGCTGATGACACGTTTGACGCCATCACCT
>JAOZVT010000431.1 GCA_025869455.1 Prosthecobacter sp. | reverse complement strand
GCGCAGTCTCCCAAGCATTTCTTTTGATCTTTTTCCTCGATCTCACGCAGAGAGTGAAGATCGCTGATCTTTTTCTTCACCTCAATCATTAAGTTCTTTCTTGCGGTTAAAATCCGAGGTAGAGAGACAGAACCAGAGCCGCTCGCCAGAATCGTTCCGGAAGGATAATTCTTCTCCTCACGGATAGTTTGGGTTAGATTTTCGATCCTAAGTCGAAGAAGATCGCGCTGTTCTTCGAGGTATGAAAGATCTGCCACATCAAAATCTCTCTGATCGATGCTTTGCACAATTGAAGGATCTTCAATCTGGGGCTCTTGGGCTCTTCGGTTCACTTCGACTCGACTGGCGGCAAGTTCTGCAGCTTCCAGCGCGGCATCGGCATCATTCAGAGCTTTCTTGAGACGGTTCTTTTGCTCGATGAGGTTATGCAATTCCAGGCTGTAGCTCCCGCAGGCATTTCGAAGATTACTTACGGATGTTCTCAATGCTTCAAGGTCAGCCAAACTTTGGGTCACGACAGTAGATAATTCATTTAATCGCTGACGTTCGGTGTGAGTTTGAGGGGAAAGGTCAGAAGATTCTTCCCAACTTTCAGTACCCGAGCATTTCATTCTTGCCATCTTAGCTTTTCTGCGGATTTGATTACTGTCAGGTCCAAGGATATCTTGGTTATATTGACCTACGCGTCGAAACGAATCCGTAATGACTTCACTCGTAATTACTTTTTTTCTGGCTTCTAAATAAATTTTGATCGTATGATATAGATCTGGACACTTGCCGTGTTGAGCGCGGTAGTCTCTTACCCGCCGATAATGTTCACTCTTATTGAGCAAAAAAGGGAGATCATCAGCCTGCTGTAAGAACCAGGAACTGTTTGTGGGGAGGCCTAGAAGAAAGATGTTCTCCTCAGATGCAGTGATGATACTATCATCGGTTTTATGCATATTTGGCGTATCCTGGATTACAAATGTCGGTTTATTCTGGCGAATTTTTCCGATTTCGCTCAAGGTCTTACGATGGAGTTCAGAATTGAACTTTCCACTGTCTAAGGTAATGAATGTGAGTTTAGTATCAGGATTTAGGCCTTCGAGAATCACCTTTTGTTCATCTGCTAAGCTATGTTTGGTCGTCAGCCAATGGAACGGTGAGGTTCCGTCAGCACAGAACACCTCAAGGAGAGTTGCACACACTGTGCTTTGTCCTTGACAGACGGATTGTAAACA
>JAOZVT010000430.1 GCA_025869455.1 Prosthecobacter sp. | reverse complement strand
CATTTAGATCCAATTTTTTCAGGTAGCTCGCAGCTTCCAATTCTTCGCCAGCAATGAGGCCATCCCCATTTTTATCGAATCCGTGAAACTTCTCCTCAACCACTGCAAGTTGAGCCCAAAGACTTTGGGCGATGGCTAAGGTGAGGAGAAAGGTAAGGCGCTTCATGACATCCATGACGGTGGGTGACCTACTTGGGGTGTTTGTATGACAAGGAGGGAAGAAAAATGTGGGGGCAGGCTGATTCAGCCTCGGGTGAGTCGTCCGTCACTCAGAACACGGGCGCGTAAACCGCCATTGCCTTTCATGGCGACTTCTGCACCTTCGGCAAAGGCTTGGTCCATCCAGTAGCAGGGTTTGCATTCTTCGGTGCCTAGAAAGCGCACGCCTTGAACTTCAAACTCCTGGCCGATCAAGGCATTTAAATCCACGTTTTTAGTGATGACGTTGCGGCGGAAGACGCTCGGTCCCACTCCTCTGATTTGGAATTGTTCACAGAGGCGCTCATAGATTTCATGGGCAAAGAAAGTGATCTGGCCTTTGTAGTTGTCTTTGTGATCAAAAAAGCGATCTCCCACCAATCCTTTGTTAGTCACACATTCCACCGATGCCACTTCGATCATGGGGGCCTCTCCTGCAGGCTGACCATGATGGCCAAAGTAATTATGTTCGGTTGAGATGTAGAGATGGAGGATCTGCATGGTGGACACTTCAAGCATACGTGTATTCATCGCCAAATGGAATCTATCCTTTGCTTCCAGATGGACGTTGCTTCACAAATACAGGCATGAATTCAGATAGAATCATCCGGGTCGGTTTTGTAGGGGCTGGTGGCATTGTGAAGCAGCGCCACCTGCCGGGCCTGCTGGCCATGCCAAACGTACGCGTCACAGCGGTAGCTAATTCCACTTTGGCCAGCGCGGAGAAGTTTTGCCAAGAATTTGCTCCCGAAGCCAAGGCAACCGCCCGTTGGGAGGATGTGGTGGACAATGAAGACGTGGATGTCGTCTGGATCGGGGCGCATCCCTACATGCACCACGATGCCACCGACTTTGGCCTGCAATGCGGTAAGCATGTTTTCACTCAGGCCCGCATGGCCGCGACACTTCAAGAGGCGGAACACATGTGGGAGCGCGCGCAAAGCTGCCCAGATCTGGTCACTGCCATCTGCCCGGCTCCCCAGGGAATGTTTGGCGGGGAGATGGTGAAAAAACTGTTGGCTGACGGTGCCATTGGAACGCCACATCAGGCGCTGCTGCACAGTTTTAATGCGGCTTGGCTGGATGCTTCTCAGCCTGCGCATTGGCGTCAGCAGGAAGAAATGAGCGGCATTCAGATCCTCACCCTGGGCATCTACACGGAGGTGCTTCAGCGTTGGCTCGGGCATATTGTCGAGGTGGAAGCTCGCGGTAATGTGGTCATTCCCACACGAGAAGGGTATGACGTTCAGATCCCTGATTTCGTCCATGTGATGGCCAAGTTCCGCAGTGGTCTGGAAGCCACCCTGCTTTTCAGCGGTGTCGCAGCTCATGCCCCGACAGATAAGCTCTGGCTCTTCGGGAGTGAGGGGACCCTGAGTTATGATTTCGTTACGGAAGAGATCAGCCTCGGCAAACCAGGCGGCCCTTTAGAGGTGGTGCCCGTGCCTTATGAGATGCAGCGTGAATGGACGGTGGAGCGTGACTTTATCCAAGCGGTGCTAGATCCCTCCGCACCACGCCCCAAACCCGATTTCACCGAAGGTGTCTGCTACATGCGTGTCGTGGATGCCGTATGGGAGGCCATGGAAACACGGGCCGCAGTGAAGTGCGCCTGAGGCTGTGTTCAGTTAACAGTTTGAGCGATACTGAACACCGTTCACTGCTCCCTTCCGCCTACCCACTGAACGGCTTTCACAATCAAGCTCTCCATGCCGGGTTGCTGCTCTGGATGCGGGCTGCTGCATAGCACGCGGCCTTGGCCGTATTGACCGATGACCATGGCTGGGGAGTTGATTTGTGCTCCGGCAGGCGCTCCGTTTTCGGCTAGCTCAGTGCGGAAATAGGCCAAGGGTTCAAAGTCGCCGATGGCGTCATCGCCTGCGGGATTGAAGATCGGTCCATTGGCATAACGAATGTCCAAGAGGCCTTCTGGCATGCCCAAGATTTCGCGACCTTTCGGGGTGAATTCGATCTTCAAATCTCCGACGCCACGTGCCCATTTGGAGGACTTGGTTTTGGCATCCAGGACTTTGACGCCCCAGGAGAAACCCTCGCAGGCTAGATAGTTACCCGCGCAGATGCCCACGTAGCCGCCACCCGCTTCAATGAATCGGCGCACCTGCTCGCGTCCCACCAGTCCGAGTGTGGCTGCCTGTTTGCTGCCGCTGCCGCCGGTGAAAATGACGACATCAAAGTCTTTGAACCCGCCTTCACGGATCAAGGCGGGTTTGACCGTGGTCAAGGTGACGCCTTTGACCTGTCCCAGCAATTCAGTGCAACGAGGCACGCCTTTACCAAAGCTTCCAAAATCGTCAAAGAGGGCGACCCGTAGGCTTTCCGAATCGTGTTTGCGTGGGGAGATGGGCGCAATTTCCTGCCACGTTAAAAGGGCGGTTTGCAGCGTTTTACCCTTGGCCTTTCGACCTGTTAGGAACCATTGCTTTTGCCCATCGGACGTAACGCTGGTGATACGCGCATCCGTGATCGGGAACTCGGCCACCAGATTCAATGCACCGACATTGATCTTCGTGTTCGTGGGGTCGAAGTCAGCGAGCTGGGTTGTATGATAGATCGCAGTCTGGTTTTTCCCCTTCACCGCATGCAGCACATAAAAGTGGCCGGGAGTGATCTCTGCGGAAGTTAGGCCGTCTGTTTGTGCTCCTTCTTGGATGCTCGTCCATTCGCCTTTGATCTGAGGGTAAAGCACCTCGACGGCGAGGTTTTCTGCTACGGCTTGCAGGGAAAAGGAGATGAGGCAGGCGAAAAGAAGCAGAAGCTGCATAACGGCAAGTGTGTTTAAAGACCGCGCGGATGGCGATTGATGAAACCGCTACTGGATCGCGCGGTTGCTCGCCATCTTGGGCCTTCACCCGTTTGATTGCCAGACGTATCAAAGCGCAATCCACAGACTGACATGAAGACGTGATTCCCAGGCTTCACAAAGATGGAGACATAGCGGCCTGCTCCAGAATCTCCATAGCCGGCAAATCCCTTGGAATTCAGGGGTTTTGTAAGCAAACCCGTCCGGTAAAGGATGTGAGAGATGGAGCCTGAGCAGTCGAACCCATTGTCAAAAAGCTGCTGGTGTCCACCTCCCCACTTGTAGGGTTTATCTACCAATTGATTGGCAATCGCTACCAACTGATGAAGCACTGGTGGGTGATAGGTAGTCGCCCGTGCATACTTGCCATCAAAGTAGAGCAGGGGAATCCGTGAGTAGTAATAGACACCGGCACCACCACCAGCGGCGGCGAGAGCCCCTAGGCCACTCATCTTTAGCCAATTGCGGCGGTTTAGATTTTTGACGGTTGCAGCTTGGGGGCTGTCCTCCAATGCATCAGGAATGTAATCGTCTAAGTTTGGCATTGATTGCAAATATGCCTCAATATTTAAAAAAAGCGAATCTTAGGTTGATTCGTCACTGGGCCTAAGGTCGCTTTAAATGATACAAAGGAGTGGGGAGTTGCTCACTCGTTATCCATAAGCTTTTGCCGTCTGTATCGTAGCACACCGCTTCCATTTGCAGGGTAAGGGGCGGCTCAATGAGATGGGCTGGAGCTTGCAATGATTCCGCCAAGGTCTGTGTGGGCGACAGCGTCCACTCATTCAGATAACTGTAAGTGGCGATGATGAGATGCCGCCCATCTGGAGAGAAATCGCCTGCGGTGGTTTCGCGGGCCATGCCTGGACTCTTGCCCAGTCGGGCAATGGCTGGAAAGCTCAGACCAGTGACTTTTTCTAGGATTACAGCTTGACCGGAATGGTTCACCTTAGGCACCCGGTAGAGAATGCTTTCACCATCTTCCTCTTTGGTTAAAAGATACAGCTCTCGTGTTAAGGGATGCATCATCAGACACTCCGCATTGTGCCTTTTTTTGGGATAGGCCAGATGCCAAATCTCGGGTTCAGCGCTCTGGATCTCCTTGTTCGGGTCTTTTGGCAAATCAGGCTCAGGGATTCGATAGATTTGCAGCGTGCCACGCACTTTGAGATTGTCCCCAATATCACCGATGTAGAGAGATGGCTTCCCTTGGTCATCTACCCCTCCGGTGATGTCTTCCCAGTCGAAGTTAGCCGCCTTGGGCACACGTACTTTGGCCACAGTTTTTCCTTGGGAGTCAATCGCAAACAGACAGGGTTCACCCCCAGAGTCGTTGAGCGTCCAAAAAATATTCGGGTAACGCAGGCTCTTCGCGATGCCACTGCTTTCGTTGATGCGTTTATCCGCCAGGATGATGGCTTTGTCCGCTTTAGGCTGCTCAATTTCTGCCCCGGCCTGATACGTCATCAGGCAGAAAGTGAGGAGTAAGGATAATGTCAGGGGGGCTTTCAAAATTTGATTAACCCAGCGAACGAGTCGGGCCTGGAATCAGGCGGTTGTAGTGAAAATGGACTCGGCGCAGGTACCACTGCCAAGTCGGCCCAGGGCGGCCATTGTCCAAGAGAAAGTGCGGGCAATCCTTGTGTGGATCCTTGATGTAAGGGCTGATTCGTGGCCAGTGATAATGCGGCACCACATGATCCAGCGGGATGCCATAGGTGTACATCAGGTAAGCGGTTAGACGGGCGGTTTTATCAATCGTCAGCGCTAGGTCATTGCCACGGTGCTCGCACATTTCGATCCCGATGCTGTAATTGTTCCCAGGCCCGTCAAAGTCGGCATGCTCCCCTTGTTCACGACAAGGAAGATGCTGGATCGCCACATCTGCCTGAGTGGTGAAATGCCATGTTAGGAACCCAATCCGGTTTCCGCCGACGCGTTTGGTGGCTCGCAAGGCCCCGCGTTTCAGGGCCAGGGCGTGATTGTAGGCATTCCCTGTGTAGTTCTGAGTGCTGTGAATGGTGATGTATTTCGGCGTCATGCGCCGATATTTGTATCGGCCTACGGTGCCAGCGGGAATCAGGTCCGTTTTCAGACCGACTTCACGGAGCAACTGCTCTGGGGTTACACGGCCAAGGCTGGCGTCGTGGTAGCGCGACTCCCACATAGCGATCTTGGTACGTCCTGCGGATGATGATCCACAGGCGGCAAAGATGACCGCAGCTAGAAGGGCGAGGGGAAGGGCCAGGAGAGCACTGCCTTTTTTCATGGTCGTAGTATGATGGAGGACGCAGGCTTTACCAGTGATCAGTCAGTCAGGTTACATTTTGTTTGAGTTTCTCCTAATTCTCAGGCAGCGATGGCGCGTGATTCTCGTGCTAACTGCAGGCTTTGGCGATGGACATAACACCGCTGCGTATTCCGCGGCTGAGGCGCTTCGGCGTCTTTGCCCAGGGGAAGACGTACAAACGTGTGATCTAATCAGTGAGGTTCAGCCGCGGATTGCCACGGTTTTGAAGAACCTCTATCAGCAAGCCATCACGCATTTTCCCAGCGGTTGGCGTCTGGTTTACCGCATGCTGGAGAAATCAGACGTGGAGCCTCAGGACAGTGCTTGGCTGGCTCCTTTGGTCAGAGGCTTGCGTGTTAAGATCGAAACACTTCAGCCGCGCATCATTGTCAGCACTTACCCCTTGTATGCGGCACTGATGGACGGACTGCGGAAGCAGGACATGGCGCTGCCTAAACTGGTGACCATCATCACGGACTCCATCAGCGTTCATCGGATCTGGGTCATGCAGCAAAGTGACCTCTATTGCGTCGCTGACCCGGAAACAAAAGAGGTGGTGGAAAAGCTGGGTGTGCCTGCGGAAAAGATACGTGTCACAGGTTTTCCGGTCAGTCTGCAATTCACAGAGACATTGCCCACCGAGGCGTCGCAGCCAGATTCTCAGCGCATTCTTTACCTGCCATCCACAGCCGCGCGCCGTGTGGCCACGACCTTGGCGGCACTGAAACCGCTTTTGCTCAAAGGGGTGAAGTTAACCATCCCCGTGGGGAAACACAGCTCACGTTTGTACCATGTCTTGCGCAAATTCACTGATCAGTTCCCGGATGCTCCCGTGGAAATCATCGGCTGGACGAACCGCATTCCTGAATTGCTCCGCACCCATGACGTTGTCATCTGCAAGGCCGGCGGAGCCATTCTTCATGAAGTGCTGGCAGCCAGGATTCCTGCGGTGATCGATTACGTGGTGCCTGGGCAAGAGGAAGGAAATGCCGAGATGCTGCTTTCCCGCCACTGCGCCTTCCAAACGCATAGTTCGAAAGAAACGGGGGAGGCTGTGGCCCGTGTCTTAGCCGATGGGGGTAAAATTGGCCAAGAAATGCGGGACAATATGCTCAGCATCAGCGTGCCTGATGCGGCGATCAGGACTGCGGAGGCTGCTCTGGAGTAGGTTCCGTTTTTTCGCTTTTAGCTGGCAGCGCCTTCGGTGGATGGCGGTCTACCTCCAACCATTTTTGAATCTTCGGCCAGAAGATTTCGCTCGGTAGGGCAAAGGTCGTGACCCGGTCCACCCTGGCGATATTTACTCCAACCGCGCGGCCTTGTAGATCCAACAATGGCCCGCCCATGTCGGCGGGGTTCAGTGGCAGATCGTGCTGAATCACCTCGGCAAAATTGTCGGTGCGAATGGAAATACCACCATTGGCAAAGTCTTCTCCATCCCAATTGGACAGAACTCGGCTACGGCTGGCTAAGCGCACGTAGAGATGATCTTCTTTGTCTCCACGTTTGAACTTCACTTCGATTTCTTCACCGGGCTGTTTCTTGGAAATGATCTCATTGACGCGGCGGAATTCGCCCACGCTTTCTCCAGCCAGTTCCAGCATGATGTCATTGGCTTGCAGGCCCGCTGAAGCTGCTGGGCTATCTTCTGCCACACCGATAATGCGCACGCCTTTAAGTTCGGCCGGGGTTTTGTCATCCATCCTGACGCCGATGGCGGCACCGTAACCTTTGATGGGGCGCTTCTGGGCACTGAAGACTCCCATTTTTAACTCGGCGGCTTTGGCTGGGGCGACCAGCCATTGACCATAGTCCAGATCTTTGGCCGTGATGAATTCCACAGAACGGACGCCTTTGACGTTGATTGCCTGTGCCAGCACCAGGTCGTCACGACTATCCCGGCGGATTTCGCGAATCTTGACCGCAGGCCCCGCACCCCATTGTAAGCTGCATTCTTCCAGCCTAGAAACCTCGCTAGCTTTCGTGATGAAGTAACCTTCATCACCTACCCAGGTAGCGGTGGCCACGGCTTTGCCCTTTTTATCCAGCAGCAGGGCTGCATTTTGAGCGACCTGTTTTTGCAGGTTGGCTAAGGGGGCTAAAGTTTGAGTTCCATTGGTTAGTTCTTCTGGCTTTAAAGGGGCGTGCAACTCCCCGTGAGCGAGTGGCGCTAAACAAAGGGTTAGAAATAACCAGGCTGATTTTGAGGGACGCTTCATGGTTAGCCTTTCTCCTTTGGCCGTGCGCCTAATTTTACCGTGACCTCGCGTTCAGCATTCAGATTGCGCAGACGCAGCTTAATCTCTTCTCCCGCTGCTCGGATGCGTACGGCTTGAGTGAATTGCGGAAGGCCCGTGATGGCTTCTCCATTGAGTGCTAAAATGAGGTCACCACTCTTCAGCCCTGCTTTCTCCGAGGGAGAATCGGCAAAGACATCCAGAACTTCGAGCTCTCCCTTTTCATTCACATCCGTAGAAATGCCCAGGTAACCACCGCTGCCGATGCCCCAGGTGCGGATCACCCGACTGCTCTTCATATCATCCCAAGAACGCAGAAAAGGAGCCATGGAGACATGCATGTTTTCGTCTCGTCCTTCCCAGATCAGGCTGTGAATGCCAATGACTTCACCTTTGAGATTGAAGAGTGGACCTCCAGAGTCCCCTCCCATCAGCACACAGTCGGTTTGCAGAGAATTGGCCGTTTGTTTGACAATGCGCCCGACTCTTAGCACGACTCCGCGTTGTTCATCAAAACCCCCAGGATGTCCCAGGGCAAAGCACCATTCTCCAGGTTGCGCCTGGATCACCTGCCGGGAAACCTCCACATGGGGCCACTTTCGATTCCCTTCATTCAACTGCATTATTGCGGCATCCGTGGTCTTGTCTAAGCCCAGCGTGGTAGCACTGATCACGGAACCATCTTCCAAAATGACTTGGAGTTCGCGTCCTGGCCGCTCGGCCACGTGGGCAGCGGTTAAGACCAGCCCATCTTCACTCATGATGACTCCGCTGGCCGTTCCATCTCCAGTTAGGATGGCGACGACTGCTGGCCGGACTTTGGGCAATAAGGTCTGGACTTGCTGTTGCAGTTCAGTGAAGAAATGAGCGTCCGGTGCCTCCCCTGCAATGGCCAATATCGGCAGATGGAGAACCATCCACAGAAGCCCTGGCAGGAATAGATTTTTCATAACGACTCAATTCTAACGTGCAATAGCGCCGAAATTCTCCTTAATTCATCAGCGAGATTCAAGCCAATCCCGCCGCCTTCCCACTTTCGTTGAATAGTTTCAGGCTAACCTTCTGTCTGAAATCGTAGAATATCTTTTCACTGGCTGCGTCCAAGTCACCTCATGAAACGCCAGGCATCAGCCCCCCATCGTCCGCCCCCACATCAATCCCGTTGGCGGAGGTGGTGGCGCTTTCTCCTGTTTTGTGTCATGGGTCTGAGCCTTTTAGCCACTCTAGCAGGGGCTATCACCATCGGTATTTATGCCAATTTAGCCAAAGCCTATGACCTGACCAAGCTGGGTGAAATGCCGGAACGCACCGTGGTGTTAGACGCTCAGGGGGAAGTCCTGGGGCGCATGCATGGTGAAAACCGCATCGTGGTACCCATTAGCCAAATTTCGCCCTATTTCATCAAGGCTCTGCTGGCGCGGGAAGATGCGCGTTTTTATTCCCACGGTGGCATTGATTACATCGGGGTTGCCCGTGCTGCCGTTCGGAATATCAAAGAAGGAAGGGTGGTGCAGGGAGCCAGTACCATCACCATGCAGTTGGCACGAAACAGCTACCCAGATCTCAATGACCGGAGTTTCCACCGGAAGCTTTTGGAGATGATGCTGGCGCGTCGGATCGAAAAATACTGCACCAAGGAACAGATTCTGGAACACTACGTGAACCGCATCTTTTTCGGTACGAATCTCTATGGCATTCAGCGTGCCAGTCAGGTGTATTTTGGCAAGCATGCCAGCCAGTTAAACATGAGTGAGGCAGCCCTCATCGCGGGCATCATTCGCAGCCCCGTGCGTTTTTCACCCTTTCGGAATTTCGACAGCGCCCTCAAGGAGCGAGATGATGTGCTGAAGCGAATGCTGGCTACCAAAGTCATCACGCCAGAGGAAGAGCTAGCCGCACGATATGCCGACATTGCACTCCACGCCCAACCTGCTTTCCTGAGCCAAGGTGGTTATGCCCTAGATGCCGTACGTCGAGATTTAGATAGCATCCTTGAAGAGCATGACATTGAGGATGGTGGACTCATCGTTTACACCACGCTGAATCAGGAACTCCAGACGCAAGCCGAAGAGACCGTTGCTAAGCGGCTGTCAGAGGTGGAGAAACTTCCAGGTTACCGGCACCCCACCAAGGCTGCGTTTGATGCCACTTGGGACACGACCAAGGAGGTGCCATCCACGCCATATCTCCAGGCAGCCATGACTATTTTGGACAATGAAACGGGTGGTATTTTGGCTCTCGTTGGTGGTCGTGATTATCGCCAGAGCAAATACAACCGAGCGATTCAAGGTCAGCGTCAGATCGGCTCCACCGTAAAACCGTTTGTCTATGCCACCGCCATCGCTAGTGGGTTCCTCCCCGGAACCTACATTGACGATGCGCCCATTCAACCGGGTGAAATTGAAGGCGCAGGGGCTGGCTGGTCACCGCAGAATAGCGATGGCAAGTTTACGGGGCAGCAAACGCTGATGACGGGCCTCGTTCAAAGCCGCAACACCATGACCATTCGGGTGGGGAACTATGCGGGTCTAGACCGTGTGCTTCATGTGTTAGGCGATGCTGGCATTGGCGACAGTGCCGAACGGACACCGCAGGTTTTTATCGGTAACTTGGGGGGGAATCCACGTGAGTTAGCCAGTGCCTTCAGCATCTTCCCCAATGATGGAACCCGCCGCCGCCCCTTCTTGATTGATAAGATCACGGACAAAGCGGGTAACATTCTGTATAGCACCACGGTGCTGGAGTCTGACGTGGTGAGTCCTGGTGTGGCGTATCTTATGCGCAACCTTCTAGCCCAGGTCATGGATCGCGGCACGGCTGCCAGTGTGCGCAGTGAATACAAATTCAAAGAAGTGGGTGGTGGTAAAACGGGTACCACGAATGATTACAAAGATGCGTGGTTTGCCGGTTACACGGACCGCATTACCTGCGCGGTTTGGGTGGGGCTGGATAAGCCGCAGACCATCATCGAACAAGGCTATGGCAGCCGTCTCGCCATCCCGATTTGGGTGGATGTGGCCAAGAAGGCCGTGGATCTAGGTTACATTGCCGCAGGTCCGCGCGTGGAGCCGCCCTTGACCTCCGTGCAGCTCTGCCATCTCAGCAGTCAGTTGGCCACTCCTGCCTGTCACGCCAGCGGCACGGCCTATGAGGAAAAGCTTCCTTATGAGCTCATTCCCCAAGGTTATTGCAGCGCCCACCAGGGCGTGATCGCAGGCCCGCCGTCAGGCGCGGATCGGGGTCGTGATCGCGGGCCGGGTTTGTTTGATCGTATCCGGGGTTGGTTCCGCTAAATACTAGCTACCAGCAAAGCCCTTCGTATTTCCATGGCAGGGATTGCAGATCACGCCAGCCATTCACATCAATGACGGATTGAGTGGGTTTCACCCAAGTGCTCAATTCCTCCATCTTGACGCATTTCTGGGAAGCCACGATCAGCTCGCTGGACTCCACCACCTCACGTGCATCTTCTCTGAGCAAGGAGGCGAGGTGAGGCATGCGCCGCTGAATCTCCGCCTCATTGGCCCCGATCAGGCGCGATAAGTTCAGGCTCGGATCATAGATGCTCAATTCATAGCCACGGCCTAACAAAGTTTCCGCCACAGCGACCATGGGGCTGCCGCGCAGGTCATCCGTATCCGCTTTGAAGGCCAAACCTAGCAGGCCAATCTTGCGAGTGCCTTTGCTGGTGATCAGCTTGATCAGCAGATCCAGATGGGATTGGTTGGTGTCCAGCGTGTTGTCCAGCAAGGGCAGGCTGATGCCCTCTTGTCGTGCAAAGGAAAGCAAAGCACTCACATCCTTGGGCAGGCAGGAACCACCAAAAGGATTGCCCGGCTTCATGTAATACTTCGAAATGTTCAGGCGTGTATCCGCGCAGACCACATCCATGACCCGGGCACCATCTTCGCCCAAGAACTTGCAGACTCGCCCGATCTCGTTGGCAAAGCCCACTTTCAGGGCGTGGAAATAATTGCAGGAGTACTTGATCATCTCCGCACCTTCCCAGGCCAGGACCGCAGGCGTGCCGCCTAGCAGTTCACGGGCTTCGGGACTTTCTGGTTCCTTACCATCGTGAGTGCCTACCACCGCCAGGGAAGGCTCACGAAAATCCTTCACGGCCGTCCCCTCCCGCAGGAACTCGGGGCAGTAGTAAATACGCACTTGGCCAGCTGCGCGTAGGTCTTCAAAAAAGTCACGCACCATCGTGCGCGTGCTGCCCGGCAGCATGGTGCTGCGAAAGAGAATGATGTGCGGTTTGCCACTCGCGCGGAGGGCCTCCGCGATTTGCTCGCTCACCTTGCGCACAAAGTCCAGGTTCAGCCGCCCTGATTCCAGGGATGGCGTGCCGACGCAGATGATGCTGGCATCAGACTGGGCCACAGCCTCGACGGCATGAGTGGTGGCAGAAAGACGACCTTCGCGCTTGGCT
>JAOZVT010000429.1 GCA_025869455.1 Prosthecobacter sp. | reverse complement strand
CCTTCAGTGATCCAGGTGCGGAATTTTTCGATCTCGCCGTCAGACAGGTTATCCTTCGGCGGCATGTGGGCCTCATGCTCAGGATTGGCGATGACTTCAAAGAGGTGGCTCTCTGCCGGGTTCCCTGGGACGATGGCTCCCTTGGGATTGATGTCGAGTTTCAGCGTTTCCAGGTCGTCGAAAACGTAACCCGCCTTCTTTTTACCGCGCTTTTCGCTGTGGCACTCATAGCAGTTTTTTTCCAGGATGGGCTGGATGTCTTTTTTGAAGTCAACGGCCCCTGCGGAGGTGGCGGCGACGAGGAAAGCGGGGAGGAATTTCATGAAGGCTCCCCAATCAAACGCAGCAGATGACAGGTCCTTAGCTTTGCATGAGAGTGATTCACCCATGCTCGACTCCATTGACAGCTTCATTCTCCACCTAGCCACGGAGCGCGGGCTGTCCACGAACTACCAGCTCCTGGTCCGCAGGGTGCTGGAGGCGCTGGCTTCCTGGCTGAAGCAAGACCTTGAAATTGAAGCGATTGACGCAGTGACCACGCAGCATCTGACCGACTATCTGGGGCGGCGGAAAAAGGATGGGCTGGCGGCTTCCAGCGCCCGAGTGGAACTGGTGGCGATCAAGATTTTTTTCCGCTGGCTGGCCGCTCGTGGCAAGCGTGTGGGAGATCCGGCCGAGCCGATCCTGCCGCCGCGCATGGAAAAACACCTGCCCGGCACCCTGAATGAGGGAGATGCCCGCCAGTTGGTCGAATCCATCCAGGGCAATGACCCGCTGGACCGCCGGGACCGCGCCATCCTGGAGCTTTTTTATGCCAGCGGCCTGCGCCTTTCAGAGCTGATCTCCGCCCGCCTGGAAAATCTGAGCCTGGAGGAAGGCTGGATCCGCGTGACTGGCAAAGGCAACAAAACCCGCCTTTCACCCGTCGGTGGGGCCGCGCGCGACGCGATCGAGGCTTACCTGACCCACGCCCGCCCACTGCTGGTGAAGCCGAAAAAGACCCAGAGCCACCTTTTTTTATCCCAGCTCGGCGGGTCGCTGACCCGGGAGCGCGTCTGGCAGATCGTGAAAAAGCGGGCCGAGCTGGCGGGCCTGGGCGGACACATCCACCCGCACCTGCTGCGCCACTCCTTTGCCACGCATCTGCTGAATAATGGGGCAGATCTGCGGGTCATCCAGGAGATGCTGGGTCATGCGGACATTGCCACCACCCAGATCTACACGC
>JAOZVT010000428.1 GCA_025869455.1 Prosthecobacter sp. | reverse complement strand
ATGGATCACGAACAACTTGAGGTTTTTGAGCCAGACAGAAGCGGCCCATTCTTTCGTAGTGCCGCTCGCCGCTCAAGTGCCGTTGTTGAGATTTCCTGGAGACGACGGGTTGTTGGCCGACAACGTCCAGGTTGACGGTCTAGAAAGATACAACTCTTTTGCATCGATTACGAACGGACGATTTGAACGGTTAGAACATTTCTTGGGAAGCCTGAACCCAGCGCGGCGAGTGTTAGCGCTTAAATTTAAAAATGGAGATCTGAAGATTCCGGACTTCAATATGAAGGCTCCGACATTCTTGGCTATTGACGGCATGACTCCAAGGTCAAACCATGAAGGAGATTTGGAATTCGGGCAGGCCGTTACTCAGCAATTCTCAAATCAGGAATGGTCCCCCGGCAAAGCAGGTGCTGTGCGCTCAGCGTTGGGGGGAGGCATTGATCCTTGGGTTGCCACGACCCCACCTGCACTTTGGCCAAATAAATCTAGTTGGCCTTCCTATTCAGACATTGAAAAATGGGCTCAATCAGGTTTTCATGCCAAAGAGGAAGTGGGTTTGCGACTTCGAGAACTTGTATCCGGCACTGATCTACCCGATGACGAAATGGTTCTTGGTGCCGTTTTAGACTGCCCCACTTACATGAGGGACCTGAAGTTTTGGTATTGGCTCGAAGTTCCACAGCGATCATCTCCAACTCGTCCCAAGAATGCATCAACAACGATGTCATCGAAAACATTTGCTGGTTTCTTCGGCGGGTGGATTAGCGCAACAAGAGAGGCCGATACCTCTGTTCATTTCTCTGGAGCACTCATAACCTTCCCAAACGTCGATTTAGAAGTAACCCCAACGAATGATTGGCAGAACTCATGGGGGTGGAGGCCCGTTGTCAGGAATCCTCTCCGGTGGATTGCTGACGATGGAACCCAAGCAGCTCGGTATGAGCAATGGTTACAAGCTGATGGGTATACAGCAAGTCATCGAATTAGTCGGCAGTCGATTTTGCGCCGGTGGGTTGCAAAGAAAGCGGCTATCCCAGAGGACCTTGAGGGTCTAGCAAGTTGGCGTCGTCGAATCGAGCGATTTGATGGCTTGCTGCGCGAATCAGAGTAAGTGTGTTAATAATGAACCTATATTTCATCTAGTTAGTCGATCCTGAAAAAGCGCCCCGTCCATGCAGCGAGTAGGGAGGAGTATCCAAAAAAGTCCGTTTAGATTGCAGATTTA
>JAOZVT010000427.1 GCA_025869455.1 Prosthecobacter sp. | reverse complement strand
CTGGGATTCCATATTGAGCGATGAAGAGGGCATCGCTACCACAGGATGCGCGCACGAGTTTCGCCGCCGTGCCGGTAAGCTGCTCGGTGACCTGAAGATACAGAGGATCCGGTGACAAGTGGGTAGTCGGAGCCGTGCCAACCGTCTCTACCGTCACCTCAGATCCTACCATTTCGCGAACGGTGGCTAGCAAACTCTCGATGGTGTGCGGCGGCGGAAAGCGGATGTCCACGATCGCTTCGGCCTCGCCGGGGATGCAGTTGACCGTTTTGTTAGCCGTGTTGCAGATGGTGGGTACGCAGGTGGGATACCAGTGATCCGGTGAACTCTCGTCCCTCACGGCATCGAAATACACGCACAGCCTAACAAGAGCTTTCGCAAGAGTCGCCAGCGCATTTGGCCCCAACCAGGGAGCCGCAGCATGGCCCTCTTTTCCGACGACGCGAAGCTTCACCTGCAGGATGCCTTTTTCCTCCACCGTGACACGATGGATAGATCCCCCATCTGGCACGATGGCTAGGCCGCAGCGCAGTCCCACATCTTCAAACAAGTAACGCACGCCATCATCGCCACCACGTTCTTCATCCGAAGTGAAGGCGATTCCCAGAGAAAGGCCCGGGAACCGACGTTGCAAAATACAGAATAGATCCAGCATGATGGCGCATTGCCCTCTCATATCGCCCGATCCTGGCCCCCACAGACGCCCCTCACGGAGAGTTGAGCGATAAACTTCCACGTCAGGATGCTCGATCACATCCAAGTGACCCACTAACAAAATATCTGGTACCTCCACCCCACGAGCAGTGGCGACTAGAGAGGCAAAACCGTGGCTTTCATAGTCGCGGATTTCGATACCCTTCAGGGGCTCCAAATGCTGTCGGCACAGGGCAAAACAGCGCGCCCGCTCCTCGGGTCGGCTCTCCGTGCTGGGGATCTGCATGAGGTCACGGGTCAGGCTAATGAGCCGATCCAAAAGGGGAGATGACATAGGAGTAAAAGTAACCGACTTGGGGAGCTTCCGACAAAAGGCCATAGAGCCCGGCAGGAATGCCTGCCCGTGGTGGCACGACATCCGCGCTAGAAGGGTTTCGCCTGTGTCCTTAGAGGGTCGTCTTTGGAAATTCAGCTAAACCATCATGAGCTTAGATTACCTTGATCTCACCGTCCGCGTGGGGTGCAACC
>JAOZVT010000426.1 GCA_025869455.1 Prosthecobacter sp. | reverse complement strand
AGCCGGCGGCTCATAACCGCTTGGTTGGGGGTTCGAGTCCCTCCGGGCCCACCATTTCACGTGCATACACTTGATTTTTAAGCACTGAATATGGGTGTAGCTAGCCGCGCTTTTTCGGAATTTTGACACTCAGATCCGGAATTTTCACTTTTCCAGAGGCGGTGACAAAACCTACGTCAGCGCGTCCGGAAAGTTGTTGATCTCGACGGGCATATCGACGAAGGGCAAGTCGCAGAGGTTTTCCACAAACGTGTGCGGAACAAATTGCGGACCGGGGGAGCCTCTAAGCGTTACATCAAGGTGCCTGCCAGATGCAGTTTTGACGATGGAGTATTTTGCCCAGTAGAACGCGCGTGATGGCAGAATAGCCCGTTTCAAGGATGTCAAGAAGCGCTTTCAAAGGAAGTTCATTGCCCCTTTGAAAGGCTGTCGAGCGCTACTGGACGAAACCTTGTTCGGCCATGCAGGCTTTAAACGTACTGTTTGCCGCCATCGCGCCAGCAATCCAGTATCGTCCGGCGCTGACCTGCGTTTGGCCCGCCTGACCGTCGCAAATGGCTTTAGCTCGTTCCAGCCGCCCCTCTTTGGTGTCGGCGCGAACCTCCCGCCATTTGCCCGAAGCGGACGGATCGCTGTTGCATCCCGTGAAGATTGCCATAGCAGCCAGGGCCAGAATGATGCGCATGAGCCTCTCCCCTTGTCGATCACTCAGCATGCTTCAACAAAAGAGGGCGAGCAAGACGTTAGCCAGGGCGCTCATTGCCATTTGAGGACCACAGCTCGACTCTCATTTACCCTCGTGCTCTGCTGAGTCGACAACGAGATGGATGAGTCGATGACCCAACGAATGCAAGTCCAGTTCAAGCCCGACAGCAGCGGGATTGAGATCACTTTTCTCCCGGCGAGCGGTGCATCCGGTAAGCTCGACCTGCCTGCCGACAATCTATTGAGCCTGATACGGCAGCTTGGCGCAGTCCATGCGCAACTGGTAGCCTCGAAGCCGATCCCTCCCCTGGAAGGGAGCAGCGTCGACGTAATCTTCAATACACGATGGTTTGTACAGCCGGAAATGCTGGGCGAGGCGTCGGTTCTGAGTTTCCATCACCCGGCATTTGGCCCAGTCGGATTTGCCGTGCCGATAGATCAAATAGGCCAGATGGTGCACCTCCTGACCATGCAGCTTCAGCAGTCAGCTTCACTTCGGGAAGCACCGCAGTAGGGCCGCCAC
>JAOZVT010000425.1 GCA_025869455.1 Prosthecobacter sp. | reverse complement strand
CCCCCGCTGACCATTCACCCCGACATGATCATAGAGAACACTCACCCATCCTCAGCGAATCTTCTTTTCAAAACAGAATTCTCAGCATTCCGACTTCACAACAGACGTCCCTGGCTCTCGCCAGAGAATTCATCAAAGAAGCAACATCCGCATCAGTCGTCCACGGAAGACAGAAATCTTACAGAGAATTTCAAGAGTTTCTCTCCTCAAGAAACCTCGAAGAGAACTCAATCGGCCTGATGGCATGGATCCAAGAAAAGATACTTCCGAAGACAAAATCTGCCCAATCAATCCAAACCAGAATATCCCACATTGACGTATCCCGAAGGCTACTCATGCTGCCTCCCCTTCAGGACGACCCAATAATCACCGAGTTTAAGAAAGCTATCAAAAAGAAGCTCCCCAAAACTTACTCACCGTCATTTCTGAATATATTTCTCGTGCTAGCCGCGATCGAAAGTTCCCCTCCAATGCCACCTCCGACGAGAATTTCGCTATCGCACGAAGGCACAACGTTTCCAATTTCGTTCCTGCCATCAGATCCAGCTCGCATCAAACGCAACCGACTCCGCTGCATAATTCTAACCCGCACCGTAGCACTCCTCAGGAGCGTTGACTGTGCCTCCATAAGAAGATCTTCTATCAAAATCTCTCAAGATCTCAAATCAAGAAGAGTCCTCACCTTCGAATACCACGGAAAAGCAGCATCCATTCACTCCGTTGAAAAGGAATCCAACTATTTGGAATTCCTTCCCTCTAATCCAAATCTATGCCCAGCATCCGCGATGCTTCTCTTGAAAGACCAAGTCGATGCCTTGAATACAAGTCATGACTTCCTCTTTTGCTCAGAAAGGAAGCCCCACCATAAACTCAAGAAAGAGAGATGCTCCTCTCTAGTCAGAGACTTCCTCCGCAGTCTCGGCATCCAAGACCAAAAAGCTCACTCAATCAGAAAAGCCAGCAACGAACTCCTTCGCCTGAACGGAGTCCCCGGCTCCGATCGAGACGCTCGAGCAGGTTGGAAACCCAAAAACTCAGATAACTCACCAACCCAAAGGCTCCACTACGCTTACAGAATGTCCAGCTTCAACTTCGCGGAAGTAATAAGCAGAGCTCTTGAATTTAACCGTTCACAAGATAAGAATTGAGATTTTGACCATTGACGAGCAGCCGAAGGCTGCGAAGTCAAATGGTTAAATCTCAGATTATCTTGTGAACGGTTAAAAATT
>JAOZVT010000424.1 GCA_025869455.1 Prosthecobacter sp. | reverse complement strand
CTCCCGCCGCGCTCTGAAGGAGCGCCGGAGCACGTGCCCCACATCTCACGTCCGATGCCCCCACCCTCACAGCACCTCCCCAAGGGTCAACTCTTTCTGCTTCGTCGTCCCATCATCCATGAGCACGACATCAGCGATCGGCGTATTCGCGGGACACTGGAATTTGAGGAGCACTTTGCGGATGCCCCGCAGCACCTTCGCATACGACTCACTATCGCACTCCACATCCACATGCCCGCCCTCTTCCTGGCGCGAGTTCACCACAGAACCTCCCCCTGACACAAAACCATCCTCGCCGATGGCTTCTTGAATCTCCTCTTCCAGATCTCCCCGATCCGTGATCAAGGTCTTCTCATAGTTAAAGATGTAAACCTCGATCCGTCTCTCTCCCGTCGGCTTGGGCCTCGCAGGCTTTTTCGCCTTCGCCAATGCCTCCGGCGTGATCGGTGTCCACCCCGCCTGCCCATTGATGCACTCCATCTCAGCCAGCCTTTCCATCAAAAATTTACCCAGATCAGAGGAACTGTATTGTCGGGGATAGGTCTTAACCTCCTCCTTGTTAGCGAAGTGCATCACATTTTTGGGGCCGAATAGTTTAGCCCTTAGATCAGACTGCCCCAACGAAGGAGTCTCACTGTCCACTTTTAGTTGCCCCAGCAAATCTCTCCCCCAGGTTATATATGTTCTACTGGTAGCCCAATCAGAAAGCTGAACATCCTCAGCCAAAGCCCAAGCCTCCAGCTTATCAAACCTCGCAGAGATTCTCCATTTCAATCTCTCCGTCGGAATCTCCGCGGGCAAGTAAGGCTGGGACTCGGAATAGGAGTTGAGGAGCCACATTTTCCTTCCCTCGATAAAAACGACCGCATAACCCCAGAAAGACTCCGCAAAAGGAAAGGTGATCAGATACCCCTTTAGAAGGCGTTTCGTAGCTTTGATCAGGATGAACGGAAACAGGACTTTCATAAAACAGGCTCAAACTTCGGGGGGCAGGTCAATACAACAAAACCGATATATCCTACAGGGCCTTTGCTCATCACGGGATCAGCTCCTTATCACTCAGAAACCAATTTTTTAACACGCCCTAAGCAACTACTGACAAAGCTTTTGACAAAGCAGGAATACTCGAAGTTTTTGGAATTTTTAATTTATCTGAAAAGAAAAATACTTCTGAACCCTTATAAACGGGACCTGCATTGTACTG
>JAOZVT010000423.1 GCA_025869455.1 Prosthecobacter sp. | reverse complement strand
GACCGTGTGAATGATGTGACGTGCCTTGAGCTTGTAGCCCTTGGTCATTTTTGCCTGCCCGGTTTTGCACCCACCCAGCAATCGACATTCATGCACGAGATCGGATCCTGCTGCCCGATGAATGGCTCCATCTACGCCACCTCCGCCTAGCAATGATGAATTGGCCGCGTTGACGATGACATCTGTGTCGAGGGTGGTGATGTTGGCTTGGACAGCCTCAAGAGTGACCATAGATTTTAATCAGGGATGTACTTTCGCTGCCTCGATCATGGCTAGCTTTCTTTGAGCGAGGCTGTGTTCGACACCGGCTGTGTATTCGTGCGGGTGTTGCAGGCGTTTGATGGTGGGGTGCAGGTGGGTGAGTTGTTCGCGGGTGCGGCCTTGAATTTCGGGCAGGGTGGGTTGTGGGGAGACGAGTTGACCCCGGCGGAAAACGGGCTTCAAGAGATCCTCATGGCTGGCTCCTTCCGGCATGAGCTTGCTGCGCTGTGGATCGGCGGGATGCTGAATTTCGGTGGGCTCAGGGCAGCCGTTTTCTTCATCGTAAATGGCATCGCCACGGAACTCGCCATTGAGGGTGAATCGGCGGACTTGCTGGATGCCCGGATTGCTCACTTTCACCGCTTGCTCGCTGAGCTTGATTTTTGGTTCCCAGTGGCCTTGCGCATCACGAATGGCACCGAGTTTATAAACACCTCCCAGGGCGGGCTGCTCACCCCCCGTGACGAGTTTGGTGCCGACACCCCAGACATTGATCCGCGCGCCCTGATGCTTCAGGCTTTCGATGAGGTGTTCGTCCAAGTCATTGCTGGCCACGATGGTGGCTTGTGGAAAACCAGCTTCATCCAGGATGCGCCGCGCCTCGATGCTGAGCCAAGCCAGATCTCCTGAGTCAAGGCGGATGCCGACTAGCTCGTGACCAGTTGCACGCAGTCGTTTGCCGATCTCCACCGCATGACGCACGCCATCCAGCGTGTCATAGGTATCCACCAGAAACACACAGTTGTTAGGCATGGCGTCTGCATAGGTGGCAAAAGCTTCTAGCTCCGTTTCGAACGACATGACCCACGAATGCGCATGAGTGCCGCGCACAGGAATGCCGTGGGTCATGCCTGCGAGCACGTTTGAGGTCGAAGCACAGCCTCCGATGAAAGCCGCGCGACTGGCCATCACAGCTCCATCGGGGCCTTGCGCCCGGCGCAGGCCAAACTCCAGCACGGGCTCGCCATGTGCGGCTAGGCAAACACGTGCGGACTTGGTGGCGATGAGCGTTTGGAAATTGATGATGTTTAATAGTGCCGTTTCGACGAGCTGGCCCTGAATGAGCGGGCCTTGGATACGCAGCAGCGGCTCATGGGGAAAAACGACCGTGCCTTCAGGGATCGCTTCCACATCGCACTGCCAGGTCATCTGACTGAGGTAAGTTAGAAAGGCTGGCTCGAACAAAGGCTTGCCATCGCGGCCAGGGATGGTGGCTAGATAGTCCAGCTCCTCTTGAGCAAAACGGAAACTTTGCAGCCACTTCACCGCATCGCCCAGACCTGCGGCAATGGCATAACCCCCCGCAAAAGGGAGCTTGCGAAAGAACAGATGGAAGACGGCTTCTTGCTCAGCCTTACCCGACTTCCAATAACCTGCGGCCATGGTGAGTTGGTAGAGATCTGTGAGGAGAGGCGAGTGTGTGTTCATGGGGGGAAAGGAAATCAATAAGGAGGAAGCAGACGACGAAAACCGTGGGCGAGAACTATGACTAGAAAGAGAAGATTGCGCGGCAAGATCATTAGCGTTTGAAGTCTAGGTGTTTGGAAACTCTTGCCATGGAGACTTTGTGAAAGGGCTTCTGCGACGCGCCGAATGTAAGGCACGGACCGGGGCCAATCGGTAAGCCCATTGATCCAGGGTTTCGGGATGCCTGCTTCACCGACCTCTGCTCCGCAGATTCCTCCGGCAATGGCAGCTACTGTATCGGTGTCACCACCGCAGGCGATCACCTGTGTGAGGACTTCTTTAAAGTCGCCACGATGTCTCAACCAGGCATACAGAGCTACTGCGACGGTGTTTGGAGCGAACCCGGAGACACCTTTTTCACAACCGATGGTGGCTGCGTAATCAGCGACGCTGAGTTCATGTTGCAAGGCTGTTTCCAGTTTAGCAAAGCGTTCTATCATCTCGCGGCTCTGGATGTGTGGCCGGAGTCTTTGGAGGATGTCTGCTGTATCGGCCTGATGCGCTGCTAAAGCTGCAGCTTCTGCCACGAGTAAAGCAGATTCCTCCGCGCGTGGGTCGGTGTGGGTGAGTCTGCAGGCAGCTAGAGTGAAGGAAGTGCGCTGCTCCTCATCGTCAGAAAAAAGCACCCCCAGGATGGCGCTGCGCATGGCAGCCCCATTGCCTGCTGAACGCACTCCCGCACGGTGGGCAGGGAAACCTATCCATAGCCGTAGGATGGCCTTGGCGGTGCTTAACCCTACACCCGCAGGCAAGGCTAGCATCCACCCGCGTAACGACCATCCCAGGGATTTTTGAAATGCGACCGGATCCTTGGGATGGCATAACCAGGCCGTAGCGACCATGAGCGTGTGCTCAGTGTCATCGCTCAGCATACCATGCCCAAAAATGAGACGGTGGCCTAACGAATGATGAAAACGACCAGCGCGTTGACGCGACATGCCTTCTGTCGGCAGGCCGATAGCATCCCCCACGGCAGTGCCGAGCAGGCACCCAAGGATGGGTATATGGAGATCGCGTTTCATATTTGTATGTTCGTGATTTAGCCCTGAAGGGGCTTTGTTACGCCCCTTCGGGGCTGAGGGAGGAAGGGTGATTAAAGTTTAAAAGAAGAGGTTCACGGGATTGCAGCCAGGACGCAGGGATACCTTCACGCCCGACAAAAAGGGCGACAATGCCGCCCATGATGGCGCAGTTGGTGTCGCAGTCACCATCACCTTCCAGGGTGGAGATGAGAGCTTCACGATAATTATTAAGATGACGTAAGGCACACCATAGAGCGAAGGGGACGGTGTCTGGTGCGGTAACGAGGAAGCCTGAACCAAGAATGCGCGCAGCATTTTCCGCTGACATTTCAAAGGGTACAGCTCGAGCTTTACGGATACCGTCCAGGGTCTCTCCAGGTGGTGTGCGGTCCAGGACGGTATCCCAGATGAGTTGGCGAGCAGAATCCAGGTCTAAAAAACGAGCCTGCCAAGCCTGTGCAGCAGCCAATGCTACAGCGATACTTCCGGCGATGCCTTCAGGATGCGAATGTGTAACGATGGATGATTGCGTGCTCTCGCTCAGCACGAGGTCGAGATCATCAGCAAAATAGGCACCCAAAGGGGCGACACGCATGGCACTCCCATTGCCTTTGGAGCCACGACCGCTGAAGGCCGCAGCCGAGGATTCTCTCCAGGATTCACTAGCTGCTATCTGCTCTAGCTGCATGCGCGCACCTTTGCCATAACCACGACCAGGATCGGCCTTGAAGCGTTGTGCAAAGCGATGAGCGAGTGAATCTGGCGACACGCGTTTTAGTGCAGCCAACTCCTCTACAAGGCTCATCGCCATCTGCGTATCGTCAGTATGCCACCAGTAAGAGCTGGGCAAAGCATCCTGCTCGATTACACGCCGAGCGCTGCGAGCACAGGTGGAAAGCAGTTGACCCAATGCATCTCCCACTGACAAGCCGTCCAATGAAAGAAGTGCCCTTTGAAGTCGATCTTCATGGGTTGGCTGAGTTGTTTCTTGAAGCATCAAGGAAGGAGATAGAGATTTAAATGAGGACAGAATGTTTGTGTCTCGCCCTTTCAGGGCTCTGGATGGAGTGGGTTGTTTTGTGTGTTACCCAGGGCGGTGCTCGCCAAGGCTCGCTGGCCCTGGGCTTTGTTGTCATGCCCCTTCGGGGCTGGGGGAAGAAGATAGTTCTTCGGTAGAGGTTTCGAAGAAGGATTGGGTGACGACGATTTGGCCGACGATGTGTTGATTGAACACGTCGAGTTCTTCGGCGGGTACCCACAGTTCACGATGAACATTTCCACCCACGACTTGTTCGGCATAGCGGCTCAAGAATTCGGTCTCGACTTCGAAGCGAGTCACGTATCCCGACCCTGAAGCCGGGACATTCCAGTCGCGTGCGATTTGAATGGCATAGCCTTCATTCATCACGGGATAAAAGATGGGTTGGTCAGGCAAACGTGGAGGAAAGGCCTTCCAACCTGAGGCTTCAATCAGCGCCAGTTCTTTGGGGCCGACGGGACGATACAAGGTGGTTGTTTTCATGGTCTTGGGATCAGAGATAAGATTTATGGAAACGAGATGAATTCTGGCGGCACGTGGTCCACCAGCCAGACGCCATTGGTGCTTTGGTAAAAGAGGTGACCTTGCTGGTGCATGGCCTCGGCCTGAATGAGCAGCAGAACCGGAATTCCATGACGCGCACCCACTTGCATCGTCATCCGCGTTTCAGCGGAGAGATGCACCTGATGACGTTGCATTTTCAGCAGACCTTTTTCCCGGATGGAGTCCAGAAAACGGGTTGCTGTACCATGGTAGAGTACTGTCGGTGGAACCTTTGCCGCATATTGCAGATCCACTTCTACGGAATGGCCTTGGCTGGCGCGGATGCGGGTTCTATCAGCGCTGAATTCGAAACGCTTTTTGGGGTTGATGGCGACGATGTGTTCCAGGTCTTCGTGGGTCAATGGCTTGCCAGCTTGGGCACAGCCTTCCCGCAGCTTTTCCACGGGTGTCCATCCAGCTTCATCAAGCTGGATGCCTGCCGCTTCTGGCTGGTGTCTGAGCACGAGGCTGAGAAACTTGCTGGTGCGGAAGGTTTGTTCGGGTGTCATGTGGCGATATTAATTTGAGTAAATTTTTGAAATAGTTGGGTTAGATCTTCTTGGCGTGGCCACTTGGCGGACCAATCCTCTGGGAGGGCGTTCAGGCCATAATAAACTCCGGCAAGACCCCCAGCCACGCGGTCCTGGTCATCTCCGACAAGCAAGCCCTAGAGTCCGCTAAAGAAGCGTTATTGTTGGTTAGGCCCGCTCATTGATCTTCCTTCCAGTTCTGCACAAAGGTGCGTTGTTGTGCGGTTTCGGGAATGACCGGAAAAAAGATGCGGGCGTGAGCCGTGAGCTGACGCAGCTTGCCTAAAGGATCGGTCTCTCCGTGGCGGGCTAGCCAGCAGCCAATGACGGTGCCTGTGCGGCCTTTGCCACCCCAGCAATGGACATAGGCAGCGCGGTCTTCGGCCAGCACTTCATCCAGGAGGTCTAGCGTGTCAATCATCTGGTCGATGCGGGGAATGCCAAGATCGCGGGTCGGGGACCGTTCCCAAGTGACTGGCTCGCCACGGATGCGGCCGAGATCAAACCATTCGGTTGTATAATCCGTGAACTTCCGCTTGTGGAGGGGATCCGACTCATCTTCTTCCATGAGATTGGTGATGTGCGAGATGCCACAGTTGAGCAGCGATTCCAGTCTCGACTTGGCGATGAATGGATCTCGGTCACCTGGGAGAAAACCGGCGAGCAGCTTGCCTGGGACGACCCAATAACTGCGGGCAAAAGGGAGTTGAGGAGGACGTGGGGGTTTCATAAAAAGTGGTGGGGGTTTGAGCGATTGAGGCCAATGGCCAGCGTTGCAGGACTGTAATTGCTGAAGGTGCGGGTTCCGAGTGACCCCATGAGATTGAGTATCTGTGTGACGTCAGCTATTGAAGGATCTCGGTCGCCAGGAAGAAAGCCCGCGAGAAGCTTTCCAGGGATGATCTAGTAGCTTCGGGTGAAGGGTGGGAGTAAGTATGGAGTGCGTTCATCATTTAAGCCGTTTCTGTTTCAGCACGTAGTTGCTCGCGTGCTTCCATGAGTGCGAAGCCGAGGAGGTTGAGGCCTTTCCAGCAGGCGGGTTTCTCGGACCGCTCATCGTCGGCGGCCATGCCGATGCCCCAAATGCGGTCATAGGGGCTGGCTTCCACTAACACTCGCTTGTTTGTTTGAAGCAGGTATTCACAGAGATCAGGATGCTGTTTAAATTTGGCGAGGTTCCCCTGTACAACGATGTCCCAGTGAGCATGTCTCCATTTGAGTTCATCAAAGCCTTGGATGAGTCGTCCCAGTTTCTTGGCTTGGGCTGCACTTTTGGCTGCGAGAATACGTGACAGCATGTTCGCATCATGAAAGAGGCGAGCTTTCCCGGCCATCATGAAATGTTCTGCTGTGGGATAAAGGACACCTTGATGCGTGAATGGATGACGAGCCCACCATTGGCTGAAGCAGGATTTGGTGATGCTGCCGTCCTTGGACGGCGTGTGTCCCCAAAACAGCAACCATTTTGGTCTGAGGCCGCTTTGCATGGCCTGAACAAGAGAATCTCGATCTCGAATCTTGAAAGATAATTGGGAGTCAGCATTCATAATTCAAAGTGGAATCCTTTTTGTTGGAGGTGGTCGTACCGGACGGGGTCGAAGCGGTAGAGTTGGGCGGGGCGGTGGGCTCCTTCGCGGTGGGTTTCGTCGAGGGGGAGGAGGAGGTCGAAGCTGAGGACTTTTTTGCGGAAGTTGCGCTTGTCCAAGTCGGTGCCGAGGACGGCTTCGTAGAGGGCTTGGAGCTGGCTGAGCGTGAACTTGGGCGGGAGGAGCTCGAAACCGATGGGTTCGTAGCGGAGTTTGCCGCGCAGGCGTTGGAGAGCGGTGTGGAGGATCTCGGCGTGATCAAAGGCGAGCGCGGGCACTTGGCTGACGGAGAACCATTGAGCATCATCGGCGTCAGTATCTGCTTGGGTGCGGTGGTCGGTGGGTTTGGTGAGTGCGTAGTAGGCCACGCTGATGACGCGTTCGCGCGGGTCGCGGTCCACGGTGCTGAAGGTGTAGAGCTGCTCGAGGAAGACTTTTCCCAGGCCAGTTTCTTCGGCGAGCTCGCGGCGGGCAGCGGCTTCCAGGGTTTCTTCCACACGGACAAAGCCGCCAGGCAGCGCCCAATGACCTTTGAAGGGAGCGATGCCGCGCTGGATCAGCAGCACTTGAAGTTCGGCGTGATCAAAGCCGAAAACGACGCAGTCCACGGTGAGGGCGGCGCGTGGGTACTCGTAGATGTGCTTCATGGTTCCATGAAAGTGTAAAAACGACACGAAGTAAAGGGCAAAGTTGGATTCACTCAGGTTTAGCCTCATGCAGGATGCTCGATGGGTGATTATTAGGTCCAGGCATTATGCCTGATTGGACCAGGATCAGACATCTTTGATTTTTGTAAACACGTTCATCATCAATGGATTATGAGCAATGGATCAGTGCTGGCACGGGCATTGCACTTAGAGCTTCAGTGCATTTGCACCTCAAACAACAAACCAAAGACGATTATGAAACTTATCCGAATCCTGACTCTGACACTTGCCGCTTCTGCTCTGACTTTGACAGCTGTGAGCTGCAAGGAAGAAAAGGGTCCTGCTGGCAAGATCGGCGATAAAATCGACGATGCCATGGATACTCGCCCTGCTGAAGGCGTGCGTGACGCAGTGGAAAAAGTCACTGAATAAAATCTCCAAGGCCCGGCCAAGGAGGGCTGCAAAGGCAGTGTTTCCTGGTCGGGTTTTTTTCTGCAACCTAACCAAGTATAGAATCAAATATTATGGGCATTCTCTCATGGATCATTTTAGGCCTGCTCGCAGGCGGTATTGCTAAATTTCTTATGCCGGGCAAAGACCCTGGCGGCTGTTTTCTGACGATCCTTCTGGGTGTCGTCGGGGCTTCCGTGGGCGGCTGGATCGGCACTCAACTGGGCTTTGGCAGCGTGCAGCAGTTTGACATGCGCGGGCTGGGAATCGCGATTTTGGGCTCGCTCGTATTGCTGTTAATTTATCGTGTGATTGTAGGCCGTAAATGAGGCTCTTTCCACGAGAGCTTAGGGCAAGAAGCTCGTGCTAAACCCGGATTCTGCGATTGAGTGCGGAGTTTGGGCTAAAAGTATAGCGGGAAGGGGCTGGCAAAGCTGTTAGGATATCTATGCCTAACTGAATTTGCCATGAAGATCATCTTTGGGACAGGTTGGCCTTTTATCTCCAGGGATGATTCTCACTCTCGCGAAAATTATCTTCATAATGAGGCTGTTACGATGGGCACTAAGCCTTATCGTAATGGAACAATTATGCAGCAAAGGCGCACGAATTTATTGTTCATCCTGCTGGTCATCACGCCTCTGGCGTTGCTGACATGGTTGGGTACGTATCTGATTCGTGATGCGGCACGGAGTACGGATGCGGCTATGCAAGCGGTGTTAACAGAACGCTTGGCGGTGGCGGATCGTCAGTTGGTAGATGATCTGCGGCGGTTCACCGATCAACTGGACCAGATGACGGTGACTCCGAATTTGATCAGTCAAGAGGTCGCGAAAATTCTGAGCACTCATCTTTGGGTAACGGAGACTTGGGTAGTTACTCAGGATGGTAATGTCAGCGCAAGAGTGCAAAAAACAGAGCAAAGTCTAGCTGACGGGGCGGATGCGATGACGAGATCTCAAATACTTAGATCGACCGTGGATGCTCGGATTGTCAATAAGTTGGGTGCCTTTGAGCCGTTCTATACCTTGTCAAAACCTGATCTCAGGGAGAACCCAGACTGGAGCCGTCAGGCTGCGTGGAAGACGTTTGTGAGGGCAGATAACTACCATTTAAATGGCCTAGTCCGGCTGGAGAAAGAGGTGGGCTTTTTATCTGGCTGGCATGTGACGGATGGAGACTTTATCTACTGGCGGGAGACAGCGGAGGGAGAGTTGATATGTGCAAGGATGGACAGCCAGCCCCTCCGGCGTGCGCTATTTAGTCGGCTGCCACCACCCGGATTAGAAAGTTATGCGGGGCGGCTGATGCTGACCACGGCCAGTGGTATCCCTTTGCATACGGCGGGCCGTTTGCTTTCCGGCTCTGGCTCTACTCCGTCGGCTAAACGGGAGTGTTCGGCCCCACTGACGCAGTGGGTGCTGTCGTATTCACCAGCCTCATTGGAGTTTCCTAAACCCTATTTATTTCCCATTTTGTTAGGCGTGGGTTCGGGTTGTATTCTGGTGGTGGCTCTAGCGTGGACTTTCTTCCGTGAAAATGCGCGTGAGCTGCGTCTGGCTCAGCAACGGGTGAGTTTTGTGAATCAAATTTCCCATGAGCTGAAAACACCCCTGACGAATATCCAGCTCTATACGGAAATGGCGGCACATCGGCTTGAAGACAGTGGAGATGCTGTTGCACAGCGGCAGTTGAAGGTGGTAGAAACGGAGACCGCACGGTTAAACCGTCTCATTCAAAATGTGCTGAACTACGCGCGTCAGCAGCGGGATAAGCTGAGTGTGCAAAAGAAAACGATCATCCTGGATGATGTGGTGAAACGTGCGGTGGGAAATTGGCAGACACTTTTGGAAAGCAAGGGTTTCAAGGTGGACATGAAACTGCAAGGACCACCCACCATGAAGGCGGATGCAGATGCGCTGGAGCAGATCCTGGGAAACCTGCTTTCGAATGTGGATAAATATGCCATGCATGGGAAGTGGGTCTCTATCCGCACAGAGACGACAGGCAGCACCGCCCGCATCATTGTGGAAGATCGCGGCCCAGGGATTCCGTCTGGAAAGAGGCGCGCGGTGTTTGAGCCTTTTGAGCGGTTGCGCTCAGATTTGAATGAGGGGGTCAGTGGAACGGGGATTGGTTTGACCATCTCACGTGAATTGGCAGAATTGCATGGTGGCTCACTGGACGTTTGCACCCTGTATAAAGATGGCGCTAAGTTCATCCTGACATTGCCTGTTCAACCATTATGAAAATCCTCATCGCCGAAGACGACGACCACACGCGTGAAGCCCTGCGTGAAGTGCTGAGCATGGAAGGCTACGAACTCGTCACGGCCAGTGATGGACTGCAAGCCATTGATTTTTTCCGCGCCACTCGCCCTGATTTTGTTTGCCTGGATGTCATGATGCCTGGGCAGAATGGCTACGAGGTGTGCAAACAAATCCGCAAGATTGATGAAAACGTGCCCATCCTTTTCATCACAGCCAAGGCGGAGGAAATAGACACGGTGCTGGGTCTCGAACTGGGGGCGGATGATTACATGACGAAGCCTTTCGGCGTGAAGGAGATCATTGCCCGTATCCGTGCCATCATGCGCCGCACGGCAGCCCGCGTGGGCACCAAGGCGAAGGAGGAGGAATTTCTGATGGATGATCTGCGCGTGGTTTCGACGGAACTGCGTGCATATCGTGAGGGGGAAGAGATCCAACTCAGTCCACGAGATGTGAAGGTGCTGACGCTGCTTTATGAGCGCCGTGGCAAGGTGGTGGATCGTAACACCATGGCGGATGAGGTCTGGGGAGTGGACTATTTCCCAGAGAGCCGCGCCCTGGACCAGCACATTTCCCAATTGCGCAAACGCGTGGAAAAAGACCCCACGAATCCCGTGATCATCCGCACCGTGCATGGTGCTGGTTATCGGTTTGAATAGCGGCTGGCGGAGAGTGGATCGTCTCTTTAATTAACGGCGCGACATCTTGCCTTTCAGAGGCAACCCGTGCAGACCCGAATACTTACCCCAGAGCGGGGGCAGGCATTGATTGTGCTTGTGTTCGGTGGCTCTTTTCAGGTATTTGAGTAGGCATTCTAACCTTCTGTTTGCCATGATGGAGTTCGGCCTACTTGGATTTTTTTTGGTGGGGATCTTCCTGCTCGTGGAGTTTTTGACCGAGTACTCACTGACGTATTTGATTCTTTCGGTGGCCGTTATGCTATTGTGCTTGACCGGAATCACAGAATGGCTGTGGGTGGGCCTGATCTTATTCTGGACGGTCCGGCTCACCTGGAAAGCTTGGCCTTCGCGTTGGATGGTCTTTCCCGCATTAATCGGGGCTTTGATCCTTTGGGCACATGGGCTGGGTTGGAAGTTTTATGGCAGCCCGGTATTGCTGGATAATCAGCCGTTGATTGAGTCAGCGCTGATACTGAAAAACATAAAAGCACCCAACATCCTTGTGGCTACGGATGGTCGTGAGTATGAACTAAAAGGCGCGAAGTTTCGGTCGGAAATCAGCCCGGAAAGCCTGTCTATGAAGCTGGAGGACCTGCGCCGATACATGGGCCTCAAACATTTCAGATTCACACAAGATTCCGCTTATCCGAGTGGGTATGCGGGTGAAAAGCGGCTTAATTATTCCTGCGGCAATACTTGGTATTGTTGCTTTCTGCCTCAACGTTTGCCGAAATATGAACTCGCAGATGTGACGGAGATCCTTAAACCAATGATCTCCAGCAAAACGGAATCTCCGTGAAATTCCTATCCATGCGATACTTATTGTTATACCTGTCGGTGGCTTTTGCAGCATCCGCAGCCACGCCAGTGGAAGTCAGTGCGGCATTGAGCAAGGCGGTGAGTTTTTATCATGGTCATGCGGCGGCACATGGTGGGTATGTTTACCGCTACAGCGCGGACTTCTCTTTGCGGGAGGCGGAGGGCATTCCAGGACCGGATACGATCTGGATTCAACCACCGGGAACCCCCGCTGTGGGAATGGCGTTTCTGGATGCGTATGAGGCCACGAAAGATAAAGCTTGTTTAGCTGCGGCGGTGGAGGCAGCGCAGGCGGTGAGCCGGACTCAACTCACCTCCGGCGGGTGGGATTATTCGGGGCATTTTGACGCCATGAATCGGACCAAGCATCTGTACCGTCGGGATGTGGAAGGAAGATTGATAGATCGGAAAAAGTTTCCGCAGAGTGAAGCGGGCTGGCATGTTTGGAAGCAGCGTGAGCACAAGGATACAAACTACTCCACGGTGGATGACGATGTGACCCAAGCGGCCACGCGTCTGCTCATCCGGGTGGATCATGCGCTGGGGGGCCAGAATGAGGAAATCCACGAGGCTGCGGACTATGCGCTGGAAGCCATCATGAAGACTCAATACCCGGCGGGCGGTTGGTCGGCCAGTTTTGATACCTGGCCCAGTTCAGCTCCTTCTGGGGAGAAGTATCCGGTGTTGGCGGGTCGTTATCCTGCGGACTGGCCGCGCCAATGGCCGAAGGATTTTACG
>JAOZVT010000422.1 GCA_025869455.1 Prosthecobacter sp. | reverse complement strand
CAGGGTCATCTAGGCCCGTCTAGGCCCTATGAGCCCCAGCCGCCGAATCAAAAGCAGCTCAAAGTGATGTGGGCACGCTCACCTTCTCAGCACCGTTTTCGTTCGCCGTGAGAACAGGCAAAAAGCTAACCCGCCATCCTTTTTCCCACCTCACACGCCTAGTGACTGAAGCGTGATCACGACCACCTGTTTCCCATTGATCGTCTGCATTTCCATCCCTTGGTTAAGAAAGCTGGATCCAGGTGGAAAGGTGTACTCGATCTTCGTCGGGCCATCAGAAAGCGGTGTGATGAAGCTAGCCGCCTCCCACGTCGCCACCCCAGGCGGAGGATTGGCTATCAGTATAATGCCATTTTGATAGTGCATCGCATCGCTCTCAGAATCAGTGAAACTCCAAACCATTTTCGTCGTGATCGTCGCCCCCACTGAAATGAAGGAGGCCAAAGCCACCTCCAAAGCCATCTCCAGCGGCTCCGTCACTGGACCCGCATTCCCCGGGAACTGCAAAAATTCCGGTGCAAAGTGCTGTGACCCCAGATTGGAGATATCCACCTGTCCGCTGAACAACTGAGGCTTAGCCAGCACACTGGTACGGGGCATGGATTGAAAAGCCGCCGCCACCAGCCTATTTTCCGCATCGTTGAAGACACGCAACTGGGAATACACTTGTAACAATTGGTTATACACCTCCTCATAAGTCGTCGCAGGCACCATGAGAAAAGCATTCATGTAATCCACATTGCTCGGCACATAAGGAGGCCAGGCGGAGGTCCAAATCGCATTGGCAATGCTGGGCAAATCTAGCGGCACATCCTGCATCCCCGTGTAGGCAAACACCTTGAAGAAAACAAAACGCGCAAAGTCCGCCGTGGTCCAGTCATAGACAGACATCGCCAGCTCATAGCTGTAGGGAGTGAAGGGAAAATACTGCAACCCCAAAGCCCGGATTTCAGCATCCGTCTTACCCGGCTCATCAGGGATGTTTTGGTAGGGCACCATCTTCGCCAGCATCATTTCATCCAGCAGCGCCGCATCTGCCTCCGTCACCACAGGCAGAGGCAGCAGACTACCAGAAATCGCATTCCCATCTCCACTGACCAGGAACGTTTGGTCCGCATTCAGCGTCACCGCCAGTGCCCCCTGCCCGTCATACCAGTAGATCTGCCCATTGATGACGAGTTGCCAATAATGAGGCCCCGCAGACTGATGCCCCGTATCCGTAAAATCGAGAAAG
>JAOZVT010000421.1 GCA_025869455.1 Prosthecobacter sp. | reverse complement strand
CGCTGGATGCTTGCTAACAACCTCTTGGAAAAGAGCGACGCCGCCCCAGACGCACCCATTGATTCCGCCTGTACCGATGCCCAGCACGCCGCCATGGCCGCAGGTCAAGTAGGCAAAATCACATTTGTGAACTGAAGATTCTCATTGAGACCTGTCTCTCAGTTGACAACAACGTCAGACAGGTCTTAGTGTCCCCTCTGCTCTACGAGCAATGGCGAGGTAGCAAAGTGGTAATGCACTGGTCTGCAAAACCGGTATGCGCGGGTTCAATTCCCGCCCTCGCCTCCACTTGGAACTTGGATAAGTTCTGATGAAGCTTCCCAAGTTGGAATTCTCACCATGCTTACTGCACGAATGGTAAGCAGCCCTCTCGGGAAATAGGTTTTGGGGAGACTGAAAACCCAAAAACTTCGCTAGATTGATAGTTTGCACGGCACAAAGAGTGGCTGTCCTTGACCCAGGGATTGCCGTCTGTACGTTCGGACTTTTATCACCCGAATGACTGACGCCCCCACTCTGTCCCAACTCGAGCTGCGCGTGCTCGATCTCGTCCGCGACGAAGTCCTTCAAACTCCCCCTGGTTTCAGCGTTAGTTCAGACCTCTTTGAGGCAGGCTTGGACTCCATGGCCATCATGCAGTTGCTGCTGCTTTTGGAAGAGCACTATAGCGTGGCCATTCCGGTAGCCAGTGTTTCCCGCGCCAACTTCAAAACCGCACAGACCATTGCAGCCTTGCTGGTGGCTCAAGGTTACGTCGTTAGTGAAGGCGGACCAGAAACCGCCGAAGCACCGGCACCTGTCATCGCGGCTGCGCCAGTCGCTGTAATCTCAGAGCCTGCAAAACCCGAGGCCAAGTTTGATCGCTTACCTCTGCGGGACTGTGATTTCTTCACCCACGCCTTTGATGAAATGTTACGTCAGGCAGGCCAGGGAGGCCACATCGCCCGCTCGTTCATTGAGCTGGATAAAGCTCCGGATGTACAAGCCATCAAGGCTCTCCTCCTGGAACTCCCAAACCGCTTCCCCTTCCCCATCCTCACCGCGCAGTTGAAAAAGCCCAGCTTCTTCTCCCTGCCGATCTGGGTACCTGCGACAAATCCACGCCCAGTGGAACTGCATCTCTGGTCGGAAGAGAGCTCCGCAGGTCTCCTCCTGACGCATGGGGCTGAGAAATTCCAAGACGCGCAAACGAAGCTGGATGACATCATCAACACTTCCCTCCCCCAGTATGACGATGGGTGGATGAACGTCCGCTTTGACCTCGTGGAAAAAGCCGATGGCAACTTCGTCTTTGTTTTCTCCTGGAGCCACCTGATCATGGATGGCATCGGCGCAGAGTTCTTCCTCCTTGAAATCAATCGTTTGTTAGGCGGCAGCAGTGCTCCCGTCCCCGCCTTTGACCTGACGGACCTGCAAGATCAACGTGGCTGGGGAGAACGCTGGAAGACGGCTAAGGTCATGCCTGCCTTTTTTGACACCGTCATGAAAAAGCCGTTTGAGGCCCTCGGTTCTTCCAAGCTCTCCTCTGGACGCGCCCACTTTCAAGTCATCACACTCACGGAAGAGCAAAGCGCGGAGGCCGCAAGACGCAGTGCCGAGATCTCGGGGCCGCTCATCAACATGCCCTTTCATTTAGCCTGCGCCATGCGGGCTCACCAGCGTGTGTTCACTCACCGAGGGCAAAAGCCCGAGTCCCTGATGTGCTGCATTCCCATTCAGGTGCGCCGGAAAGGCACTCGTGGCCCGCTTTTCCAGAACCATCTGACCATGTTCTTCTGCAACCTCCTCGCGGAAGATCTCACCACGCTTGATTCAGCGGCGCAATCTCTGCACAAGCAGCACACCCGTTTTATCAAAGATAAAATTGGCGATGCCTTCCGCGATCTCATGTGGCTGATGCGCCCCATGCCGCCGAGCCTGCACATGCACTTCATCAACTGGCACATGAAGGGTAAATTCAGCTCCTTCTACCATTCCAATACCGGCGTGTTTGCTCCAGAACTGAAACAGTTCGCAGGGGCTCAAGTCACCAATGCCTATCACGTGCCCAGCTTCTCTGACCCTCCAGGAACGGGTGTCTTCACCAATGAGAAAAATGGACGTTTAGTGCTCACTCTTTGCTGGCGTGAAGGCACCATGACGGATGAGGAACGTGCCATCTTTGTGGATCAATTGAAGGCAGACCTGGGTGTCGCCTAAATCACCCGTCTGAATCCATGTACAAAAAAGCCATCATGCCCAATGCATGGCACCCGTTGTGCTCTCTACTAGTCGCCCCATGCTGAATGTTGACATCCCCTCTTTAGGTCCGTGCCGATTTCACTCCCCGTTGCATCAGATCGGTAGTGTACAAGTGCCTTTCAAAACGGAGACTGACCGCATCCTCTTCACCAATACGGTGCAGGGGCTCATGGAGGAAAACAGCGCCCTCAGCTTTGAAGAAGCTGGAGCGCGTGAAGAAATCTTCTTTGATCCTCCACGCACCACCGTCGGCATTGTCACCTGTGGTGGCTTGTGTCCTGGGCTTAACGACATCATCCGTGGCATTGTAAACCAGTGCTACCGTCAGTACGGCGTCACGAAAGTGTATGGTTTTCGTTACGGCTATGAAGGCTTGGTGCAGCGTTACGGTCATACGCCCATCATGTTGCGGCCAGAGTCAGTGGCGCAGATTCATAACTTCGGTGGCACCATCCTGGGCAGCTCCCGTGGTCAGCAGCCCATCGGTGACATGGTGGACACTCTAGAGGACATGGGAGTGGACATCCTTTTTGTTATCGGGGGGGACGGCACGCTCCGTGGCGCATCTGAAATCGCCAAGGAAATCGCCAGCCGTGGCTTGCGCAAGGCTGTCGTTGGCATTCCCAAGACCATTGACAATGACATCATGTATTTGGACAAGAGCTTCGGCTTTGAAACCGCGTTTGCTGAAGCGGTGAACGCTGTCAAATGCGCTTACACGGAGGCCTGTGGAGCTGTCAATGGCATCGGCTTGCTCAAGCTCATGGGACGTGACAGTGGGTTCATCTCCTGTTTCGCCGCCCTGGCCGGAAGCAACGTGGACTTCGTTCTCATCCCAGAAGTGGAGTTCACCATGGAAGGCACCAAAGGCTTGCTAGAGGCGCTACGATATCGCTTAGCCAAACGTGGCAGCGCCGTCATCGTCGTCGCCGAAGGAGCAGGTCAAAATCTCTGCCAGGCCGCCGATGGGGCTACCGATGCGAGCGGCAACAAGCGCTATGGAGACATCGGCCTTTACCTCAAAGACCAAATCAATGCCTTCTTCAAATCCCGCCGAATGGAAGTAAATCTGAAGTACATTGATCCGAGTTACATCGTCCGCAGTGTGCCCGCGAATCCTCAGGATAACGTGTATTGCTCACGCCTTGCCCAGGCTGCTGTCCATGCCGCCATGGCAGGCAAAACATCCATGCTGGTAGGACGCTGGCACAATGCCTTTGTTCATCTTCCTCTGGACATGGTGACTCACGGCCGCCGGAAAGTGGACTCTCATAGTGAGCTTTGGCACGCGGTGTTAGAAAGCACGGGCCAGCCAGCTATGATGTTTTGATAAAACCATTTGGCAACCAAGCCTCAGCAACTGAGGTTTCCCTATGAAAGCATCCAACATCGGCCTTTGGATCACAGGTGCTGTGTTCGCATGGATCGGCTGGATCATGCTCGACATGTCGCGCCCCGTCACGATCCCTAGCAAGTCGGCCACTTCCTTGGAAGAAGTTCAGAATTCGAAGCTGCCTGTGTTGGTCGAATTTTATGCCGATTGGTGCGGCCCCTGCCGCAAGGTGGGTCCTGTGGTCGAAGCGCTCTCAGAAGAACTGACTGGCCGCGCCAAAGTCATTCGTGTGAATGTGGATGAACAACGTATCCTTGCCGCTCAACATGGCATCCGCAGCATCCCCACTTTCATCGTCTTTAAAAACGGCAGCGAAGTGAAACGGCAAACAGGAGCCATTCCCAAAACGGCCATGCTAAGAATGCTGGAACTTTAAAGCACGCTTTACTGACCACTTCCAGAAAGGGATTGGAGAACCGCACCCAAAGGTGAAAAAAGGGCACTCCAAGCCACCACCCGATGAGGTTACGCCAGCAATTCTGTAACGACCTTGCACTCCTCTACGCCTGTGAGACGGAAATCCAGTCCCGCGTACTTGAAGGTAAACTTCGAGTGATCAAAGCCCAATGCGTGGAGCAGTGTCGCATGGAGTTCATGGACATGGACAGGTTTCTCCACCGCCGCGAAACCGAACTCATCGGTTGCACCATGAGTATAACCACCTTTAACACCACCGCCTGCTAGCCAGTTGGTGAAGCCATAGTGGTTATGATCGCGGCCACGTTGTTTGCCCGCATTGGCACCTGGAGTTGGTAATTCCACCGCAGGTGTGCGGCCAAACTCACCGCCCCAAATCATGAGTGTGTCATCAAAGAGGCCACGTTGTTTCATGTCCGCCATGAAGGCTGCAATCGCACCATCCACATCTTTGGCTAAGCGGGCGTGATCCAGGATTTCATCATGGCTATCCCAAGGCTGACCGGCCCCTGTCCAGAGCTGAATGAAACGAACTCCGCGCTCCAGCAAACGCCGGGCAATCAAGGTTTGGCGACCAAAGTCGTTTTCACCATAGGCTTTGCGAATATGCTCAGGCTCCTTGCTGATGTCGAAAGCATCCGTGGCTTCCATCTGCATGCGGTAAGCCAACTCGTAACTCTGAATGCGGGCATCCAACTGCTGATCATTGTCACGCTGAATGAGGTGATTGTGATTCAGTTCATACAGCAAGTCCAATTGACGACGCTGCTGCTTCATATCCAGGGAAGTGTTCTTGATAAACTCCACCAGCTTATCCACATCGGTATTCTCCGTGTTGATGTAGGTGCCCTGATAAATGCTAGGCAGGAAAGCGGACTGCCAGTTTTTTGCCCGACGGGTGGGCATACCTTTTGGGCACATGGAAATGTAGCCAGGAAGGTTTTCGTTTTCCGAACCCAGGCCATAAGTCACCCAAGAACCAAGGCTGGGGCGATGCAGACGACCATCTCCTGTGTTCATGAGTCCCAGAGAAGGCTCATGGTTAGGCACATCCGCATGCATGGAACGGATCACGCACATATCGTCGGCAAACTGCGCTGTGCGTGAAAAGATCTCACTCACTTCCAAACCGCACTCACCATACTTGTCGAACTTGAAGGGGGACTTCATCCCGGCACCTGTTGGACGCTCCGTTTTGAGGATGTTCGGGAGTGCCTGACCATCATACTTGGTCAGCATCGGCTTCGGATCAAAGGTATCCACCTGGGATGGGCCGCCATTCATGAAGAAGTGGATGACCCGCTTCGCCGTCGGTGCAAAATGCGGCTGGCGCACACCAAAGGGATTGTTCGCGTTCAAGGCTGCTTCAGCCTTGCCAGCGCCCAAGAGTTCACCCAGGGCAAGGGAACCCATGCCCATCCCCAAGCGGCCAAGCAACTGCCTGCGGGTGAGAAAGTGATGTTCTAGATTTGGAGCGTGATGGGACATGGGGGCCTCCGGAGTTGAAAGGGATAACTAAAGATGATTCTGCGGACTAATCGACAAATTGAAACTCATTCGACATCATTAAAACTTGGCTCAATTGAGCGAGAGGTGACTGAGGTTTCGCGCGGTTAACAGGCCAGCCAGCAGGGCCGCAGAAATCTGTGTCGGCACGGGTGATAGGTGTCAGTTTACCTTCTGTACCAATGCGTTCAATCTTCGGTGCCCAGGAAAAGCTGTCACTGTCAGTGTTCTGGTTTTCGGATTCCACGACGAAGCTCAATACTTCATCTTGAGCGACTTCCAGATCAGCATTCAGCTCAACACTTCCAGCAGGTTTCACAAACTCTTCGCGGATTTTGCCAGCACGATTGGAGATGATCCAGGCACGAATGCCATTGCCGCGTTCACTGCTACGTTTGATTGTTCCAGAGATGCGGATTTTTTCTTTGGCAAAGGGTGAAGTCCACTGCATCACCACAGGCAAGGTAGAGCCTGGGTGACCATTACCAGCGGCCATGTAAAGGTGACCAAACTCCTTGGAGGGGAAGACTTTATCCGGTGTCCAACGAACTGTACTCTGGCCCATTTTCCCGAAGTGCGCCAGAGGCTCGAATCCAGCGAGGCTGACCTTACCCGAAATCGTATCCTTTTCAACTTGGCCCGTACCATAACGCCAGACGAATGCAGCGGCACGACGGCTTAAGACTTCAGCATCCGTGCAGAAACGTTGCGCCATCTCGACTTCATCTGGATGCGCATCCCGAAGAAGAACCCGATGGTAGAGGGCTTGGATGGATTCAGAATCAATGGTGCTGCCTTTGACAGGTGTTTCCTCGGCTAGCTTCGTGGAGCGCTTCTGCATGAAGGGGCTATTCATCAGAAACAGGGCTTGCTGCGGTACCGTTGTCACATAGCGCATGGGGCTATGATTGTCAGGATTGGCAAAGTCAAACATGGCTGGCACGGTGGCCTGCTCATAACGATCCACGAGCATGTAGAGGCTGCGACGGGTATCGGCATCCTTGTCTTTGTATTCGAGCGCGCGACCACCAATCTTGCCACTGTCCAATTCACCCGCCACTTGCAGCATGGCATCACGCATGGACTCATAGTCCAGACGCTGACGATTCTGACGGCTGATCAATTCGTTATCAGCATCCTTCAAGTTTTTCTCAGGCGTGCTTTGGGCGGTTTGCTGGTAAGTGCGACTGGTGAGGATGCGCTGATGAAGCTTCTTCAAACTCCAACCATCCTCCATGAAACAAGCGGCAAGGTAGTCGAGAATGTCTTGCTGCACAGGCTTGTCCGTCTGCATGCCGAAGTCACTGGTCTGCCCAACCAAAGGTTTGCCAAAATGCTGCGTCCAGATGCGATTCACGATCACACGTGCGGTTAGCGGATTGTCTTTGCTGGCGATTTTTTTCGCGAGCTCCAGACGTCCGCTGCCTTCTTTGAATTCGTCACCACCAAACATGGTTAGCCAGCCTCGTGGAGCAGGAGCACCACGGCGGCTTGGATTGCCACGAATGAAGATGCTCACATCTGAAGGCTTCGGTTTGTCCAGCATGACCATGGCGCGGGGAGGTGCGCCAGGATGGTCAGTTTCCAGCTTCACCCTTTCATTGGCCGTCTTCACCACTTGGGTCAGGTCTTTGCGGGTAAAGAAGACATTCGCCTGCTCCACCGGAACCGACATCGGGCTGGGATCACTCTGCAAAATCTCACGGACTTCTTTCCAATCGGCATTGTCAGGTTCTTTACCCGCTAAGCAGGTATTGAAGATGTCTGCATACATGGCAGCGACTTCATTGAAGCTTTTTGGTGCGGGGCGTTTGGCAAGTTCGTTACGAGGAACGGCGTTGAGGCCGCGCTCCGGCTTGATCATGGCTTTGACGATCTCAGGAGCCTTGGCTTCAAACTGATCCGCCGGAAGATCCGCAAACTCCTTCCAAGCCAACATCACTGGATGCGGTTTGGACTTTAGAGCATAGCGTTTCAAGAAGCCTCCCCACTGGTCGGCCACTTTATCTCTCAATTTAAGCTGACCGGCACGGCCCTTCAAAGTATTCCGATCCTTGATGGTGACCGCTTCTTGAGCAAAAGCCAGATATTCGGCGACACGCTCTGGATTACGAATCTCTTCATAGACCTTCTTTTTGAACTCCAGTTCTTTGACAGCGATCTCGGCGACCTTGGCTTCGTAATCCTTGGCATCCGCTTCATTGGATGCATGTCCAATGATCGGTAGGGCATCGTCGGCAGGTTCTTCACTGCTATTAAAAATGGAATACAGGGCGTAGTAGTCACGCGCTGGGATCGGGTCAAACTTATGATCGTGACAACGTGCGCAACCTACGGTTAGGCCGAGCATACCACGGCTAACGACATCAATGCGGTCATCCGTCTGCAAATCCTTATTGCTGATGAATCGGTCACCCACATTCAGGAAGGCCAAGGCCGCCAAATGAGGATCATTTTTCCCTTCCGTCACCATCTTATCCGCCGCCAACTGATACATCAGAAACTTGTCATAAGGCATGTCCTCGTTCATGGCTTTCACGACCCAGTCACGATAGGTGTAGGCATAAGGATAACGGTTGTTTTTTCCCGCTACTTGATAGCCATCCGTATCCGCATAACGAGCCACGTCTAACCACACACGTGCCCAGCGTTCGCCGTAAGCTGGAGAAGCTAGCAATTTGCTCACCAGTGCATCCGTTGCCGCTTTCGAATTGGCAGCCGATGCTTTTTCGAATTCCGTGATGGCCGCATAGCTGGGCTGTAACCCTGTCAGCGTGACGTAAATGCGGCGACACAGGGTGGCTGCATCCGCCATAGGGGCAAAATCCAGACCTGCGGCCTTGAGTTTGCTTCCCACCATGGAATCCAGATTGCCGATGCCTTTTTGAATCGGCAAGAAGGACCAATGCTGTTTGGGGTCTGGTCGCTCATGAAGTTCGGCCACGGCTTTTTCTTCTGGCCAAGGTAAACCCATCTGCACCCATTTTTCCAGAGCGGCAATATCCGCCGCCTTGAGCTTCTCCCCTTTTTTGGGCATGGCTTCCACGCCTGCCACATGATTGATGGCTTTGATCAACTTTGAGGCCGCCGGATTGCCAGGTTCTACCACCTTGCCGTAGTCGCTGCCGCGCATGATGGCACTACGCAGATCGACACGCAGACCGTTTTCGTGCTTATGACCGCCGTGGCAGTCATAGCAATTGTTGGCCAAAACAGGCCGAACGCTTTTCTCAAAAAACTCGATCTGCTCTGGCGTAAATGTATCAGCAGCAGATGCAAAGAGTCCGACGACGGCAAAACTGCCGCCGAGAGCTCGGAGGAAAAATGGATTCAAGGGAGTCATCTGAGGGGGAATCGATGATGAGCGGGCTATCCCACTACCAGAGGATACGTGCAATCGGCGTGCCACCTTGCAGCAGGAGAAAAGGTTTCAAAAGTATCAAAGCATCTACAATCGGCATTAGAAACAAACTGAGTGGAGGAGGCATTGAGAATTCTCTGATCTATTCATAGGAAGCTATCTGCTACTTAGGCTACGTCGGATTAGGAATGGGGATGAAATTTAAAATTTCCCCATGAACCCACAAAATATCATTAACATATTGATTATCAGTGAGTTGAGATGGGGATTTTGTATCCCCATAGGTTCCCCATCTGGGGAAATGAAACGGAAAAAGAAGTTTCATGAGGTGGACGGGGATTAGAGGGCGGAAAGACTAAAACAGGAGACAATATCGGAGATATGAATGCCAGTTTCAAGTTGGGCATAAGGGAGTTAGGGCATGTCGCTGAGCTAGATTGCCATTCTTGCGCTAAAGCAGTTTAAATTGGCCTTCATTGGGTTTTGTCCATTGATTGGCTATGCCTGCATTCAGCTCTGCTTGTGCTTTGCACGGGATCAAATGCCGCGTTACATCGTAAAATCATGCCTTCAGTTTTACGTGTTCAAAAAGCCACTTTCGTGCGCGGTGGTCGCCGCATCCTCAAAGGGATTGATTGGGAAGTACAGGAGGGACAGCACTGGTGTATTCTGGGGCCTAACGGTTGTGGGAAGACCTCCTTGATCAATCTGATCACTGGCTACGAACCAGCAACCTCAGGGGACATCCAGATAGGTGAAGATCAATTTGGCAACAGCGACTGGCGCGAGGTTCGCAAGCGAGTGGGCCTGGTCACGAACACTCTAACAACTTTCATTGAAACTAGCGAACCTGTGATCAACGTGATCGCGAGTGGCCGGGAGGCCAAACTGAACCTGTGGCAAGATCCCCCCGCGACCTGGCAGCGACAGGCTGCGACGCTGCTGAAGGCAACGGGCAGTCAGCATCTGCGCAAGAGTCTCTGGGGCACGCTTTCCCAAGGAGAGCGACAGAAAGTGCTCATTTGCCGAGCCCTGATGGCCCAATTCAGTGTGCTGATACTGGATGAACCCTGCGCTGGCTTGGACCCCGTGGCGAGGGAGCATTTCCTGAACTGGATGGCTGAAATCTCGACTTGGCCTGAAGCCCCTTCCCTGGTGATGGTGACACACCACGTGGAGGAAATACTCCCCTGCATCAGTCATGTGATGATGCTGAAGGATGGACTGGTGCAGTGCTCTGGGATCAAAGAAAAAGTACTGACCAGCGCTGCCCTGAGTGAGATCTATGGAGCGGCGGTGAAGCTAAGATCCAAAGAAGGGCGATACACTCTCAGCGTGTTGTGATACTGCGGTGGTGAAGTAGGTGGTTGAATTTCGAGGTGGAACTTTTGCGAGCTAAAGCTCTGGAGTACTTTGTTTGGACTCCGGGCTTAGCTCGGACTGATCCCCAAAATAGATCATTTGGCAGGTTCCACTGCGGGTGGTGGTGGCGGACTGAGATCACGAACAAAGACATTGGCGTAATTCACGGCTTGGGCCAGATCGCTAAGACCGATGCGACCTTTGTCTCCCATGTCCACGGTGACTTCGAAGGTCTGCGGATTGGCATCTTGTGCCTCCGTGATGACCACTTTGGCCGTTTTCCCTTTGAGGGTGACTTTGATCCGGTACCACTGGCCTGCCTTCACTTTGTCAGCACCGAGCACGATGGGCGCTTTCCCCTGACCAAACATGACCAGAGGATGGCTGAGACCACGAACACAGAGACCTGCGGCAGGTTGGCTCAAATCCACGCCCTTGGGCAAATTCACGTCGCAGATGATCTCTGCATCCGCAAATTCCTGCTCACTCCAAAGCGCGGGGCCGGTTTGACCTTCTGCTAATTTGATCTGCCAGTCTGCGGTGCTCCACTTGGCTCCGCCAGCGGCAGGGACGATCCAGTGACTGAAGTCCACACCGGTGTAAAGGGCCGTCCAGCCCTGATCCAGTGGGGCGGTCATTTCCGCAGGCGCATGGGTGGAAGGCAGTTCCTTGATGCGGACATTGCGGAATTCCACCGGGGCACCTTCAGATTCGAGGGCGAGATAGCCTTTGCGATAGTTGCAGTTATCCCCACCGCTGACGACCTTGCCATTCACAGCCAGGGTGATGCGGCCGTTATTGGCTTCGATCCGGTAATGATTCCACTCAGGGCTGGGTTTGCTGCGTTCTTCACTGGGAAAGCTGCGCATGCCGCTGTGCTCCCCATGTGGTTCCATGGTGGCTCCGTGGATGGGAAACACATCTCCGTGGGTGGTAAACCATTTCGGCTTTTTCGGGTCAGCATGTTTCATGTAGCCGTGGTCTAAGATCTGGACCTCAATGCCACGCAAAAAAGGGACTCCAGGGGAACTAATCGGGGTACCCCAAACAAAGATGCCCGAGTTTCCGCCTTCACTGAGATGCCGCCATTCGGCCTCTAGGATGAAGTTTTCATACTGACGCTCCGTGCGCATGGCCCCTGTCGGCTTACCAGTACAAGAAATGACGCCATCTTTGATGCTCCACGTGTCGGGCGCACAATTGGCATTTACCCAACCCTTCAGGTCATTGGCATTGAACATGGGCACAAAACCGGTCTCCTCCTTGGGCTGGCAGGCGGAGAGAAGGAGAATCGGTAGAAGGTAAAACGGGAACTTCATGAGCAAGACTTAACGCGATGATCTGAAGAGATTCATCAATGAGCAAGCAAGGAAAAGAAAACTCATCGTCGCTGGCACCGTTCTATACAGCCATGGACCCGTTGCTTGATTACCATCTGTCTCAGACGCGCCGCCAATTTTTCGGTGGGATGGGGTTGCGGGCAGGCAGCATTGCCTTGGCGTCCATGATGGGGCGGGATTTTGCTGCGGCAGCGCCAGCGGCGGGTATGGTACATCCACCGATGCCGGGATTGCCCCATTTTGCGCCGAAGGCGAAACGGCTGATTTACCTGCACATGAATGGTGCGCCCTCACAGCTGGATCTGTGGGATCACAAGCCGCAATTGCAGGCCTATTTTGACAAAGACCTGCCAGAAAGCGTGCGCAATGGCCAGCGGATCACCACCATGACGAGTGGGCAGGCACGATTAGCGGTGGCCCCGTCCATGTTCAAATTTCAGCAACATGGTC
>JAOZVT010000420.1 GCA_025869455.1 Prosthecobacter sp. | reverse complement strand
TGATGACCGGCGGATAAAGTCACCCGCAGCCGTGCGCTACCGCGTGCCACGGTGGGATATCGAATGGCCGGCACCATGAGCCCCCCTTCGCGCAAGGTCGCACTGGCAGACAGCGCCGCTTCTTCATCGCCCAAAATGAGGGGTAAAATGGCACTGCCACTCTCGTGCTGAAGCCCCAGGCTCGACTGCACCTGCTGCACATGTTCTTGCAAAAGAGCCCGCCGCTGGTCTCCCTCCGCCCCCCGAATCAGATTCAGTGCCGCCATAGCTGCATGAGCAAGGCAGGGCGGAGGAGCCGTGGTGTAAATAAAACTGCGCGCGCGATTGATCAGCAGATCAATGACCTGCCGGGAAGCCGCCAGATAACCGCCACTCAGCCCGAAGGCTTTGCTCAGCGTGCCCATCTGCAATTCCACGCGCCCCTCCAGCCCCAGGCTGGCCGCTAAGCCACGCCCCTGCGGGCCTAGCACCCCCACCGCGTGGGCTTCATCCAGCAAAAGCCAGGCTCCGTAGCGATCCTTCAGTTCCACGATTTCTCGCAGCAAAGCCGCGTCACCATCCATGCTGAAAATGGACTCGGTCACGACGAGCACCCGCCCTTGAGCCGTTTGCAGCAGCCGCTCCAGTTTCTCCAAATGATTGTGCGGAAAAACACGCAGGGTCGCACCACTCAACTTGGCCGCATCCACCAGGCAGGCATGACTGAGTTTATCCACAATGATCGTGTCCCCTGCCCCCAGCAAAGCAGGCAGGGTACCCAGCGGAACCGCAAAACCACTGGAGAAAGTCAGCGCTGCCTGCGTGCCTTTGAACTCAGCCAAAGCAGCTTCCAGATCCGCGTGAGGTCGCAGGCTGCCACACACCAGACGTGAGGCACCGGACCCAGCACCAAACCGCTCCACGCCCTCTTGCAGCGCAGCTTTGATCTCCGCTGAAGCCGCTAAGCCCAGGTAATCATTCGAAGAAAAATTCAGGTAGGAGCGTCCCGCAAACTCCAAGACCGATCCCTGCGGAGAATCCAGCACACGCAGTTCCCGCCAGAGATCATCCTGCCGGAGCTGATCCAGTTGCGGCTGGATCTGCCAACTCACTCCTTCAGCCTCCGCTCCACGATCTCATCCTTCTCCACACCCAGGGAGATGGCTTTTTCATAGTGGCGTTTGGCCAATTCAATGGCCGGTGGCTTTTGATCCAGATACAGCAAGGCCAAGTTAAAATTCGCGATGCCATACTGAGGATTCAGTTCGATGGCGCGTTGCAGTTCCGTCTGGGCCGCATCGATCCAGCCCAGATTTTTCGCGGCAATGGCCAAGTAATTGTGTGCGCGTGCATCCGTCGGCTCCTCATGGATAGCCCGTGTGAAGCAGGAAATAGCACGGTAGGTATCGCCATTGGCTGAATAGATCAGGCCCAAAGCACTCCAGGACTGCGCCAATTGAGGATTGATGGCCACGGATTTTTCAAAGCAATCCAGAGCTTCCTGGGTCTTGCCCGCCTGCTGCTCCACCGCGCCCAGATTGGCCCAGGCTAAAGCATTCCGCGCATCCATTTTCAGCATCTCTTCATAGGCAGCCCGCGCTTCCTCCCACTTCTGTTCACCAAAGGCCGTAGCGGCACGCTGGGCCAGCACCGTGGTATTGGCAGGCAATTCACCCGTCACCCCCGGCGCAGCCATGTTGATAGCAGGCACCGGGGCCGCAGGAGCAGGCGTGGCAGGTGCAGGAGTCTCCGCAGTCGGCAGCGGTTTCACCATGGCTGGGGCAGGAGGTAAAGGAGCTTCCGGTGACGCCGTTGTAGGAACCTTCACCACCGGAACGGACGGCGGTGGAGTTGTGGGCACCGGAGCTACAGGTTCCTGGGCAAAGACGCTGAGCGCGGCAGCCGAGAGCAAAGAAAGAAGTCGGATGGAGGGGTGGGCTGGCACAGTGCTAAGATTCACGCAAAAAAGGGACTCGTGCAAAGACTCGCTGCAATGGATGTGCCAGATACGAAAGATTCCTGCCCAAAAATAAGCTTTTAGAAATCTTCTTGCGTCTGACGCAGTTAGGATGAAGTGTTCAGGCGAACAAACTTTACCCTATGTTCGATTCCAACACCAAGCTTACTGATCGCCAGCGCGAATTGCTGGAATACCTGCGCCAGTATCAGCGCGAAAATGGGGTCATGCCCAGCACGCGTGACATCCAGCGTCACTTTGGCTTCTCCAGCCAGACTGCCGCCATGAGCCACCTGCGCGCTCTGGAAAAGAAAGGCGTGATCCAACGTCATCCCAATAAAGCCCGCGCCGTGGTCTTCCCAGAAGACCTGGAACGTGCCGAAATCATGGACATTCCCGTGTATGGGATGATTCCCGCAGGTTATGCCAGCCATCAGGAACAGCAGGCAGATGGCTCCATCGCTGTGGATGTGGACACCCTCGGGCTGGGCCGCAACACGAAGGCCTTTGCCCTGAAAGTCCGGGGTGAATCCATGATCGGTGCCAATATCTGCCACGGTGACATGGTCATTTTGGAAGCCAAGGAACCCCGTCCACGCGACATCGTGGCCGCGCTCATTGATGGTGAAACCACGCTGAAGCGTTTCTTGGTCAAGGATGGCATGCCTTACCTGAAAGCGGAGAACCCCGATTTCCCAGACCTGATCCCTGCCAATGAGCTCATCATTCAGGGAGTCATGCAGGCACTCATCCGCCAAGTAGGACGGGATTAAAACCCGCCCGAGCTCAGAAGCCCCAGCCGCCCCGATGCGCGGTACGGGCTTCTGACTCTAACTGCCGCAGTTCCTTCTCGTAGCTGTCCACTGTGCGACCATTGGGTAAAATGGTCCCGGTGGTGTGAATGCGGGCCAAGCCCTCGCGGACCAGTTTTGCCGAAAGATCCTCCCCGTCTGGAAGCATCACAAAAGCATAGTGGCGGCCACTGCCAAAGACTCCCTGCCATTTCGTGTAGATCGTAAAAGGCCGCTCCTGCAACCACTGCCGAGTAAACGCCTGAGCCTGCTGGCCGATGGCGACGGTGCGTGCCTCACTGAGTCCCCCAAAGTACTCGCCTTGCTCATGCAAGCGGTCACCATTGTAACTGTGCCGCCTTTTCTCCGGGCAATCCACGAAGTAGAGCCGCATCTCGTGGACCTTGCCACGATATCGAATCTTGAAGCTGTCTCCATCATTGTTGCGGTCTTCCACCAGTTCCGCGCCAATCATCACCTCAAAGACCTTTGCCGCCTTTCCTGACCTAGGCTCCACCGCATTCTGCTGTTTCTGCACTTGCTTCCAAGCCTGAAACCCCAAGGAAACCAGCAGGATCAAGCCCCCCCAAATCAACGAACGAAAGCGGGAACGAGAAGGACGGCGACGACGACGCATGTAGTCAGTGAAACAGATTAAAAAAAAAGAACCCTTCAAAAAGGCATTCCCACGGCTAGGCCAAAGAAGCAAGCCGCAGACTGCGACTTTCAATCCTACTGGCGGCCTAACAAACGACGCACCTGCTCTTCCGAGTAAGCTGGCGTGCGACTCTGCTCTTCCAATTGAATGATCTTCGGACGGTTATCCTTTTTTAAGCTTCGAGTTGCCTCACGATTTTCCGGTGTTTTGTAACGATCATCCGCGCCTGAGAACACTTGGCTACCTTGCCGCGCGGTCTTTTGGCTGAATCGGCTATCAGCTGTCTTAAAAGAATCGTCCGCAGCATCGGCAATTTTGGCAGCTTGGGCAAAGTCATCATTCCCCATGCTGCTTTTATTTTTGGCACCCGAGAACTCACCTGCTTTGTAGTCCTTGGCTTTGAAAGACTTGGATCCCTTGTACTCGTTGGCCTTGTAGCTCTTTTTCCCTAACCACCCCGCTGTGTCTTTCCCCTTCACGTAGCCGGACTGCATTGATTTATCAAAGACGCTACGGTCATTCATGTCCCCCATCCTTCGACGGCTGGAAGAAAAACGATCTGACATTTTCTGGGACATCAAATCAGGTGTTTTCCTTTCCTCCGTTGATGAGCAAGCACCTAACAATAAGGATAACAACAAAAGGCTAAGACGGAAAATCATGGCTGGAGGGTGGGGGGAGGCAGACCCTGTGCGCGGTTGCTGAGAAAAAGAACTTCCTTCTCCACACCCGCAGGCAGGTGGAACTTTGGCAGTTCCTCCTGAATAGATGCCAGCTTACCCCAGCCTTGGTAAAGCTCAAAAATCAGATTGGCGGATTCATTCACCATCTCCCAGTGATGTTTCATCAGGTAAAGTTCAGCCAGTTCATGGTCCTGATGACGAATGAGAAACCGCACCCAGGAGGCACAGAGATCCAGTTGCAGGCTCTGGGTGGATTCCAGTTTTTGCAAAGCCTCCTGATACAATTCACGGGCCAGTTCAGGTTCACCCACATCTTCAAAAGCCTGCGCCCATTCGGCAGGTTGCACGCCCCCTGGCACATTGCGGCGAATGATCTCGGAGAAAAATTCGCGCACGATCACCGGCTCGCCCATCGCATGGGCCACACGCACCATCAGGGGTAGTTTGCGCCCATCCAGACGCAAGGTGGGCAGCTCTTGCAGCACCAGACACGCAGCCCAGGCCCAGCGGGCACGCCCTGCTTTCAGCAGCGCCTCCGCCCCTAGTTCCACACAAATACGATCTCCCTCCCCCGCTGCGGACCAGCCCACCGCAATGTCATCTCCCACACTTTCAGGCTGCCCTTCCGCCATGGCAGATAAGGCCAAGCCAGCCAAGACACGATCTGTACCTGCCCGTGCTTCCGCCCTCAAAAGCGCAACCCAGCTTTTGGCATTCGCGCCTTTAGCTTGCTCCGTCATCCACTCCACCCACTGCTTCAAAATATCCCTATCCCGAGTGCGCACGCGGAACAAAGAAGCCACCTGGGCACGCCCACGTTCGGGCGTCCAGGCAGAGTTGCGCGCCAGAAGCTTCAGAATCTCTAGCCGCAGATAAAAACGATCTCCGTCTTCCTGCACACGACGCTCCCCTTGAGTCAGAAAATTCAGCGCCTCCGTGGCCCGATCATGCGTGCGCAGCAACTCGGACAAATGCGTCATGGCCTCCAGAGATTTTCTCTCCACGGCCAAAGCCATGAGCACCTGGAACTCATCCCAACCACCCGCAGCCGCCGCCAGATCTGCCCTAAGCATCAAAACCTCGCGCCCCAAACTGCCGGAGGCTTCCGTCAGCGGCACTACACGCAGAGACTCCTGCGCCTCCTTGTTTTTTCCGCTTTCATGCAAAAGCCGAGCCCGATGCAGGCTACTCTCAGCATCGGGTTGGATGCCACTTTCAGCATTGGCCGCGAAGGCTTCATGCAAACGCTCCCAAGTCTCCAGCGCCTCCTTATTTTGACCTAACCGCTCGTGTAACAAAGCCAACTCACGCAAATACGGCACCTCCTCCGGGATGCGTCCTTGCCGGACCATCGTCACCTTCGGCAGGAAGCCCCGCTTGTGCAATTCCTTGAGATCAAAGTCCTGCGCTAAAAAGTAAGCGTGTTTTTCACGCAGCACTTCATCACCTGGTTGAGGTGGCTTCATCGGCGGCTCAGCCATCAGCAATTGCAGCGTGAATTTCAAACCCATCTGGGTCTCCTTCGCCGATTCACTGGCGCGGATCAGCCACTGCGCGTACTCAGGATTGGCAGGCGCACGATCTGGCAGCAACCGATAGACATCTATCGCCTCGCGTGCCATCCCTTGCGACTCCAAGCGCCCGCCGAGTTCACTCAAGGTATCAACAGACACCTCCAAACGCATGTCCACACTGGCCAAGTATTCGCGGATCATGCGCAGACGTGTTGGGTAATCCACCTGCCGGAGTTGCCGCATCAAATGACCCATCCGCCACTCGCTGAATTCCTGACCGCCCCGTGAACTCAAGCCCACCGCTCCCCACGTGGCCGATAGACCTTCATTCGCCTGCTGGACCACCCCAGCCAATCCCTGCTGCACAAAGCTGGCCTGAATCTCCCTTGTTTCCTCCCAAAGCGAGCGCAAATGCATCGGCTCCTCTAGGCGGTTAGAACCTTGTGGCATCAGCAATCCCTGCGTTTCCCCCATGCGCCGTGCACCCAGGAAATCCCCCTCAATAAAATCCTTCAATTCATCCGCCGCCGTATCCTGCGCCCCAGCCAGACCCGCCACCGCCGACTTCCGCAGACGCGTCAGTGAAGAATCAGGAATGCTCTGCAAACGCTTCCACGCAGCGTGCAAAGTTTCCTCCCGTTCCTGCTCTGAAGTCGCCAGTCGATTCGCGGTACTCAAACTGTACAAATACGGATCATAAGTCCCCCGATAACGACCCGGCAAAACAGGGCCACGCACCACATAACCCAGGTACTTCCGCGCCAGATCCCAGCGCTCCGCTGACTCCGCAATGCGCGACAAGAAAAATGCATAATCATCGGCGAGAGCCGTAGAATTCCGACGCAGACTTTCGCCCAATTCCAGAGCTTCTGCGTAGCGCTGCTGATCCTGCAAATCACGGGTGATTTCTAAAATGGATGCATTCGGAATCACCCGCGCCGATCCTAGCTCGACCAATTCACCCTTGGAATAACGAAAAGTATCCAAATCTCCCAGCATGGAAACCACGGCCAACAGCAGGTGCTTCCGCTGATCCTGACTAGCACTGTCCAGCCCCGCCTGACGAGTCCAGGTCAGGGCATCCGTCATGCCGTGAGATCGGAGCGTCAGCCAGAGCAAACAAAATTTAGCCTCCAGGCTTGGCGCATCCTTCAAAGTCAGCCGTAAAAGCGAACGGAACTCCGCACCTGCATCCGCATAATAAAGCGCCCACAGCCGCTCAATCGTGGCCTGGTTCGGATCATTCCAAGCCGCCAACCACTCCTGCAAAGCCACTTCGTTTTTTTGATGAACCAAAAGTTTCGAAAGCTCCTCAATCACCCGCAACCTCACCAACTCCACCGGTTCCGGCAGATCCAGAAACTCAGGCCGCTGAAGATTCAGGAAAGCCCGCAGACGATTCATCTCCGCATTGCTCAGTCCAGGCACCGTGTCCAGCAACCCCGTGATCTCAGTCACAGGTCCGGCAGAACCCGACTTCCGCAGATTGGTAAGCGGCAAAGGTAGTTTTTCCAAACTTGGGTTCTTTTCACGAAACGCCTGCGGCTTGGTCTTGCTCAGGATCTCCCGCAGATAAGCCTCAGACGCTTCATCATCCGCCAGCCGCAGACATTTCAAAGCGATCCTCAATTGCGAACGCGCATCCCAGGGACGCACACGTGCCACCTGTTCATAGACACGCCTTTCGGCCTCATCCTGACCCGTTGCCTGATAATGTTCCGCTAGATTTTCCAGCGCTGAGGCATCCTGAGAAAAACGGCTTTCCAAACGCCGGCGCACACTGTCAGCCTCCGCGATTTGAAACGTCTGCTCCAACAATTCCACCAGCCTCCGCGACTCCACCGCCAATTCCGCCGCTGGCGCTGTCGCCGCGATTTGCTTCTGAAAATAAATGGCTGACTTCAAATCTCCCACCCTCATGGCCGCCTCACGCAGTTGGCCTAACGAAAAGGGCGTTTCAGGCGATGTGTAATACGCTTGTTTCATCTCCTTAAACGCACGCTCATCATCTCCGCTGCGCTCATAAATCAACGCTAACGCTTCATGATAAAAGCCATCGAACGGATGCTTGCGTGTCTGTTCCACCAAGGCCTTCTCCATCAGCTTCACTCTCTCCTGAGTCACTTGTGGAGCTAGCTCGCCACCATCGGGAGACCAAAATAGCCGATCTGTGAATCTCCGAAAGCCCTCCCGCCGCCGTTTCACATCCGTCTCCCTCTCCACAATATCGAGCTGGACCTGGATGTATTCATCCAGCTTACGCTGGCGCAGCAGCAAATCCGCATAACGCTCCAACAACGGCACCGCCGCGCTACCGCTGGCTTTCCTAACGGCTTCCTTCCACAACTTCAACGCGTCATCCATGCGCCGCTGAACCATGTAAGTCTGTGTCAAAGCCGAAAGCAATTGATCTGACTCCGGCATTTCACGATACGCCTGCTCCAGCAGCTTCACCGCCTCCGTCGCAGGGAGTGGCGAAGGAGCCATGCGTATCCAACGTGAATTTTGTGTGGTAGCTACGGACACCTGCTCCGACTCCATGAGCAGTTCACTCAAGCGCAAGGTATAACGAATTTTGCCCGCAGGATCCGCTTGCATCAGCCGCCTTAGCACACGCATGGCCAAAGCCTTGTTCTTATCCGTGATGGCTAGATCCAAGAGCAGCTTCTCCGCCTCTAACGAAAGCGGTCGCAACTGCCCCGTCACCGGATCTAGCTGCAACTTCAGCAGCACCGCATAGGCCTCCTGCAACATCTCCGTTCGCAAAGCCCACCAAGCCGCGCGGAACAGCACTGCATCTGAAACAGCCTCAGTCGCACTTTTTGTTAGCTGAGCGGCAGAATCCTTCCCAACTTTCGGTTCAGCTTCCGATCCCACAATGCCTGCCGCACGAACAAACATCCGCGCTTTCTCCATCACCGCTTCTGGCAAAGGATCTTGCATCTTTTCAGACGGCGTGCTGCCAGCGAAACCCTTGCCTGTAAAAGCATCCGGCAATTTGAATTCCCCAGCGGTACCTTGTGTCGCCCGCACCTCTGTTTTCTGATCACCCATCAGCACGGAGAACAAACGTTCATCCACATCCAGGCGATCTTCATCCGTGGCGCTGGCCTGCCAAGCGGCTTCCAACAGAGCCGCAGCCTCCGCCGCATCGCCATGTTCAGCCAGCAGATCCGCCAATCGTAACGATTCCTCCCGCCCAGCATTCGGCTTCCCGGCAGCTTCACGAGCCAGCATGATAGCGCTGTCCAAATCACTGCCTGAGGCTAAAAAAGCAGCTGCATCATTCAGACGACGCTGCTTCTCAGCCTCCGTGGTGGCTTGATCTGTAAACTCACGCAGCAAGCCCTCGGCGCGGTCACCATCTTTGCGAGCACGATAAAACCCCGCCAGTTCAAACACGGCCTCCGCTTTAGCCGGATCTCTCTCCACACGGCTTTTCAGAATCATCTCGATCACCGCATCCAGCGCCCGCGTTTGAGCAAAATTCAGCGCCAGCTTCTCCACTTCCAGCGCACCACCTTGCTTGCCTAACAATCTTTTAAGTCGCTCCACAGCCTCAGCCGTCTTGCCTTGCCGAAGATCCGCCTCACAGCGCAGAAACACAATCGCAGGCAGATCAGAGCCATCTCCCTTCATGCGTTCATCCAGCAGTTTCGCCGCTTCATCGGCACCTTCATGATCTAAAAGAGCACGCACCAGTTCCCAGCGGTAATCATCCACCTGCGGCACCTCTTTCACCAAAGTCCGCAGCGCTGCCAGACGTTCATCCAGATCCACCGTGATTTGGTAAAAGCTCACCAGATTTTTCCAGGCTTTTTCACCGAAAGGCTTTTGGTTAGCCTCATTCTGCAACTGCTGCTTCAGGTCATCCAGATTTCCAAAGCGCTCATGCAAGCGCACCCGCCGGTGAAAGAAGTCCGCGTAGCGCCCATCATGAAAATCCAGCAGGGCTAGGCCTTTAAGCAACGCATTGTCCGCTTTCAAAAACTGATCAGCATGTTCCAAGATGCGCGCCAGATCATAGAGAGCATCCAGACGTTTCTGTGGATCGCTTTGCTCCGCCAAGGCACTGTAAAAAACAGCCGCTCGATCTGGCAATCCTGCCCGCAATAGCAGCTCACCCACCTGCCTAACAATAGAGATGTCTTGCGGACGCAGCTTAGCCGCCGCCTCCCAGGCTTTTGCTGCCTCTTCCGTTTTATCGGCAGCCAGTGCTAAAGTGCCCAATTCTATCCATGCCTGTGGTTTCGCTTCATCCGTATCAGCCAGGCCATCCACCCAACGCTGAATCAGCGTGTAGGCAGTCAAAGGATCTGCCAACTCCCGCGCCACATCTGCCCGGGCGCGAATAGCCAGCCTATTCTTCGGCTCCGCCTTCAAGACCTCATCATACAGGCCAGCCGCTTTTTGAAGCTCGCCTGCTCTGCGAAACAGGTGACCTTGCACCAGCAGCACCGTGGGGTGACGTGTCGCCTGGGCCTGGGCGGAGATGTTTTCCAGAAGCAGCGCCGTCGCGTCATGCTTCTCATACAGCGTCCACAGGAGATCCACCACGCGGCCATAGTCCGGCTGACTCACCAGGAGGGACAGATACTCGTTAGCTAGGCGTGTCTCCCGATCCGTCCACGACTTGGGCGTTTCCTGCGCGCCCAGGTGACCCCACCAGCAAACACCCCAAACGACCACCGTGCAGAGGCGGCGCTTCAGGCGGGAGTGTCTGGGGGAAATCTGCATACGCACAATCTATACGACCTTACCATGCAGCACATCTCATGCAGAAGGGAAAAGGCAGTTTCTTACGCTCACCTCTTCTGATCCAATTTTGGCTTTCACTGAGCCCCTCTTGCCTAAATTATCATATTTGATAATAAAACGCGTTTTTGATTATCATATTTATAAGTTTGCACTTGAAGGGTCGTTTTAATTTCCATAAATTCACCCCGTTATCAAAACTGAGTATGAAAATCGCGAACCATTCCCAAGTGCCCGCTGCTGGCTTCAGCCTGATTGAAATGCTCATGGTCGTTTCCCTTCTCGGAATCATGACCTCCCTGGCTATCGCTTGGTATGGTGGTAATGGCAGTTCGGTCCGTCAGGCGCGGGATCAACAGAATGCGCAGAGCATTTGCAGTCTTTGCCAGGTCATCTCAGCCGCTGGGCTCAATTTGGCGGAAGAAACAACGTCCAGCCTGGAAATTGCCAAGAAGGTGTCTCAGGGCATCACCATCGAACAAGGGGCGCTGAAGGGTCGTACCTTCCAGGTCCCCAACCTTGGCAGCGAAGAATTAGAAGGGGCTGCACGCTACCTGAGCGTCCGAAATGGACGCATCCTCTACGAAGTCAGCGGAAAAAGCGCCTCTGGGGAAACTAACCCGAGCGGCGAGATCTAACTTTGACCTTTCCGCACAGGACTCCAGAGTGGGCGCGATCATGGTGAATCGCGCCTCCTTATTTTTAGCCCTGCGTTACCTGCGCCCCAAACGCTCCTTTGTATCGGTGATCACCACGATCTCGATCCTAGGAATAGCCGTGGGGGTGCTCATGATGGTCGTCGTCCGCGCCGTCATGCTGGGCTTTGAGGTGGATTTCCGCGAAACCCTGGTGGGTGCAGAGCCCCATGTGCTGATGGCCAAAAACACAGCGGCCCAGAATGCCCCACCCTGGGAAAAAGCCCTGGAAGTGGCCCAGGCCCAGCCCGGCACCGTCTCTGCAGCGCCGTATGCAGGCGGCATGCTCTATTTAGCCAGGGACCAATATCAAACAGGCACCCTGGTGCTGGGACTTTCCCCCCAAAGTGGCGCGGCCAATTTAGCCAAGCTGAAACCCCACCTTCTGGATGGTAACCTGGATCTGCCAGAGGGTACCATCGTCATCAGTGACCAACATGCGCAGCAGCTCGGCGTGCATCTAGGAGATGAAATCAGCGTCTATGCCTCCCAAAACGTCAACCTAGCCTTACGCCAATACACCGATGCCAATAACACGGATTCAGAGGCGCAGAAGCAGGCCATCCTGGACCAGATCAAACTGCATCCTCAAACACTCCGCATCTCCGGTGTGTTACGCGCAGATACCAGCGGCCTGAATGGTTACGTCTCCCTCAAAACCGGACAAACACTCTTCCAGTTAGGCCAAGAAGTCACTGGCATCGCTGTGGAGGTTCGGGATCCCGAGCATGTGAAGGAATATGTGCACGGTTTGGAAGCTGATCTTCCAGGCTGGAAATACACTCTGTGGACGGATGCCGGCGAATCCCGTCTGGCCGCCATGCAAAACGAGCAAACGATGATGCAGTTTGTGCTCTCCATCATCGCCCTCGTGGCCGCTTTTTCCGTGATGAATACCACCATCACCGTCACCACCCAAAAGCGGCGCGAGATCGGCGTGCTCGCCGCCTTAGGCAGCCAGCAATGGCAGATCGTGAACGTGTTTCTTTTGCAGGCTGTGATCGTCGGCGTGTTAGGCACCGGCATCGGCTTAGGCGGCAGTCTTTTGGTCCTCTGGCTGCGCAATGACATCCGCAGTTTGATCACCACCTTCACCGGAGGTCAGGTGCATGCTGTGGAG
>JAOZVT010000419.1 GCA_025869455.1 Prosthecobacter sp. | reverse complement strand
ATGGGCTTCAACTCACCCTGCAGGCTGACAGATTCGATCTCGATCCGTCGGGCTTCCAGCTGCAGCCGCTGCGCATCTACCTGGGCCTGAGCAGCATCCAAAGGTGAAAGCTCACCAGCGGCGGCCCGCTCTTTAGCAAAGCTAGAGAGTTTTTGAGCGAGCTGCGTCTGTTGCTGGCGCAGGCTGCGTTGTTGATCCAAAGCCAGCAGCTTCACCGCGAAGCTACGCGCTTCTGAGATGAGACGTCGCTCCGCATCCTTGACCTCCAATTCCGCTGCCGCCACCAACTGAGTGCTTAGCTGTTTTTCTAGGCTTAGACGGCGGGTAATCGGAAAGGACTGATCCAGTGAAAACACACCAGAACGCGGGGAGGCGCGGCTTTCATTTTGAAATTCGAAGCCTAACGATGGATTCGACAAACGACCAGAACCAAGCTGGCGACCGCGAGCTTCCTCAACGGCGAGACGGGCAGCTTTGAGCTGCGGATGATGGTCCCTTACCCGAGAGGCGATTTCGGATAGAGACAAAGCGGAGGCAGATGAGCTAAAAACGAGGCCCAGCAAGAGCCATAGAAAACGATGCATATGAAAATAGAATTTGAGAAGGATGGACATGGCAGAGGCCAAATCCGTGCAGGGACATGCTAGCAAGCGTCACCAACATGGGCGAAGCTAGGTGTCCGTCTCAAACTCTCAGCGCGATCGTATGGGCAAGCCGCTGCGGCCACCTTCGGCCCGGGCTTTCAGTCAAGAAGGCAGGTGCATGACGATTCGTGAGGTCATACTCCGCCTGCAACAGGGTCAGCGGCTGCAAAATGCTGATGACCATGAGAATAGGAAGAGGTGCAGAAGAGCCTTGCAGGCTGAGCTGCTTAGCGTTCACCGCTTCCTTCAAAGGTGTATGATCACTGGTATCTCCCGTCGTCCCATCGTGATGATGAGTCGGCTCTGCATCATGGTGGCAAGCCACTCCATGAGGTCCATGGCAATGATCAAAGGCGGTGATTTCCACCACGCCATCACAGTCACAAACATAACCACGCATCAGCCCAAACACCTGCGCCCAACCTAGCGCTAAGAGCGCAAGGCAAAGGAGGATTGGGTGTTGGGTCTTGTGACGCATCGTTCTAAATAAAGCGGACTGAATGCCATTTTGTCAAATGCTGTTACGCAGGATCTACTCGTCTGGACGTTCCTGAATGACGTTGCTTTTTACTTCCACCGGCAACTCGTCTTCCTGCGGTTTTTCCACAGGTTGCACCTTGATCTCCACATTCACTGGCACGGCCCGTAGTCCTTCGATGATCTTTTGCAGCCGCTCGATGGTGATGTCTGAGAGTGTGGGGCTGGAGACCGCGCGTTCGATTTTTTCCAGCCCAGCCGTGAAGGCGCTCATCTGTCCGGTAATACGACTGACGGGATCGTTTTCGCCCGCCCCACCCGCAAGAAGATTGCGGCCAAAGGTGCGTTTGATCTCATCCCAGCGAGCCTTGTCAGCCTCGGTGGCCAGGGCATTGATCTCACGCCATTTGAGAATATTGGCCTCAGCCGATTGACTCAGCGTCTGGGATTCTCCGCGATAGTGATCTTCGATGATGGCCTGCACTTCGGCATCGGTCATCAGCGGTTGGATCTTCTCGGCGATCTTGTTCATGTTGCGGTAACTGCCTTGGAGCTTGAAGGGCGGCTCGGTGCGGTAGGCATCCTCCATGGCGGCACTGCGAATGTACTCCTGATTCACACGCAGGATGACCTCCCGCACTTTCAGCAGCTTCTCCATGACGATGACACAGTCGTTGATGTCCTCTGCACTTTGATTGCCTTCAAATTCGACACCTTCACGATCACCTGTGAGGGCGATTTTTAATACCGCTAAGGCATCGGCATGACTACGCGCAGCGATACGAGCGAGGGCAGGATTGCTGGTGAGAGAGTTCTCAATGTAGCTGTCTTTGAAGGCGGCTGCATGACCTCCCAGAATATCTCCCAGATTGTAAGTATCCGCACGGTTGGCCAGCATGTCGGGCACCTGGAATTTGCCACCAACTTCGGTGTAGGGATTGCCCGCCATGACGACAGCAACCTTGCGGCCGCGTAGGTCATAGGTCTTGGCTTCGCCGCGAAACACACCTTCGATCTTCCGGGTGCCATCGCAAAGGGAGATGAACTTTTGCAGGAACTCAGGATTCGTGTGCTGGATATCATCCAGGTAGATCATCACATTGTCACCCATTTCCAGCGCGAGATTCAGCTTCTCCACTTCTTCACGGGCGCTGGCATTCGGTGCTTCCGCAGGGTCCAGGGAGGTGACTTTGTGACCGATGGCAGGGCCATTGATTTTTACCAATGTGATGCCAAGGCGACTGGCCACATACTCCATGAGCGTGGTCTTGCCATAACCAGGAGGTGAAATGAGCAAGAGCAGGCCCATGCGATCCGTGCGGGTATCCACACCGACAGCCCCGATCTGTTTGGCAAGGTTTGCGCCGATGATCGGCAGATAGACCTGATCAATGAGACGATTACGCACAAAGGAACTCAGCACGCCAGCTTTGAACTGGTCCAGCTTAAGCTGGCTGCGGCGCTGATGGGCCAGGTCTTGCTTCAATTTCTGAAAACGCTCAAAAGCCGGAACAACCGCTTGGTCATAACTCTGCAGGCGCAGGGTAAACTCGTGATAGTCCAGCTCCATTTGGCCGGACTGAATGCGCGGATGCGTGCCAGTGAAACCTGTGAGTGTAAGATGGGAAGGGGGCGCGAGCGGCAGAGCTGCAGGTGGCTGATCTTGGAGAACCAGCAATGCAGCTGTCTCCATCAGGAGGCCGATGTCTGTTTCTGCGTGCAAGGCATGCAACCAGTCGAGCGTGATTTCAAAAGCCAGCCAAGGCAGCGCGGAAAGAGCCGCCAGACTGGCATCAAAATCCTTGGCCGCGCTCTTAATCGTCAGCTCTTTGCGGAAAGAACGCAGCAACTCCACAGCCGCAGCAGAGCGGGTGACGGGCAATGCAGGGTGCCTCGCATTCAGATGCTGGAGCTCATCCGTTAAACAAGCAGCAACGGCCAAATGCAGCACCGAGGCAGCATCCGCACTCAGGTATTTTAAGCCTGAAAGGCGGTGGCATTCCAGGGACACGCGCTGAGCCAGCGCCTCGTTTACCTCCACCGAAGCATGGCCTAACAAATCACGCATCCTACCTTTGGCCATCATGCGAGCAGCCAGAGCCTGCTTTTCAGGCGAATCCTCCCAGACATGCCAAACTAGCAAGGCTAAGCCGCGAGCCATGGGCGAATGACGCAACAGGCCGAGGGCCTTTCGCATGTCTAACAAAGGTTGCAATATCAGGCCAGCGTCATGATCATGCACACCTTTGGTGTAGCCTTCCTGATAGCGCTGGGCCATGAAGTCACGCAAAGCGGACTCTGAAAACTCAATCCCAGATTGCATGAATTTCCAGGCCAGATACTCCGCCCGATAGACCTGCTCATTTTCGGAGATGACCGCCTGATCCCAAACACTTTTAAGAGCATCCAGATCCGGATGGGCAACATACTCAAAATAGCGCGTGCCTGTGAGGTGAAACGTAAGGCCATTTTCACGCGGCAGAATGGTCAGTTCCAGCGGCTGGCGATTGACGCTGAACTTGTGCTTGCCCAACTGGATCAAATCTCCGCCATCCACAAAGAGTTCGGCTTTGTCGCGAATCTGTTTGATCGAATCCTGCTGAAGGGTCTTTAGCTTGGTTTGCAGCTCATCGGCACGGACGCTGTCACCCAGCTTGCGCAGTTCCTCAATGAGGTCGCGTAGCTTGGCCACCATGGCATCGCCCGCTAACCAGGAGTGCACTTCTTCCGGTTTCGCAAAGGCAGCGAGCCGATTGCGCACACTGGTAAGGATGCGTTCGGCTGATTGGCCTAACGACTGAGCACGGCGATTGCGCGCATCCACCAGAGACTGACGGCGGGATTCGAAAGCATTGGTGATTTCCTCACGCTTCAAGGTGAGTTCAGCCGCGTATTCATCAAAGTCCGAAAAGCGGCTTTCTAGCTCCTCAATCTGCACCATCACCCGAGTCAGGGATTCATCGCACTTCTCGGGTGTGGTGGCCACTTCCAGGTAGTTCAGCACGCTCTGGCTGAGCAAACTGAGCTGGGCCTGGAACTGAGCCGCTCCTTCTACTTTGGCCAAATCGTTGCGCCGGTTTCGCAGCACGGAGCGCACCTGATTAAGCTGCGCAAACAATGTGGAAATGCCCTCAATGATGCGTGTGGTTTCCGTGGCATCCTTGATCTTCAGGCTACTGACAATGCTGGTCAAAAGCTCCAGTTCCGTACTGGACTTGGCCAGGGACTCCTCCACTTCCTGGGCCTCAGTCACTTTGTTCAGCGACGGCACGAGAGCCTGCTGCTCGGTAATCTGTTTTCGATACGGATCCAGCGCCTCGGGACGCAGCAAGAAAGCGACGCATTTTTCAGAGAGCCGATCGCTTCCTTCGGCAACACCCGCATCCATTTTCGTGATGACCTCCAGGTCCACATAACGGACATCCCGCAGAGCGATGATCTGACCGCGAAGTTCACGCAGAGTGGCAAGCAAACGGACATAACCAAGAATGTCGTCAGGGTCGGTATTGCCAGCAGCATTGAGGTTCTTTGAAACCTTTTCTTGGAGAGCCTCGGTCTGATCACTGGCGACTTTGCGCATCCGCCGAACTTTTTCAAATTCACCGAGAGCAGACTCAGCGGTGACCTTGATCTCCAGGAGCGTTTCTTTGAGATTTTGTGCGCCAGCCTGATCGACCCAAAAGTAGCTGTCCGTGATGTCTCCGGCGCTGCGCACTAACTCCACATAGAGGCCGGAGAATGAATCGTCTTTAGCCAATAACGTAAGCACTCCACGGCACTCAGCCATACAGCGGACAATCTCTGCATTGCCGATCTTGCTCAGGAAGGTCTGGCTCTTCGCCTGGGGATGATCATCTGACGTAACAAAGGGTGTACGCCAAGCCTGAACGACGTGGTGTTTGCGCGGCTCTTCATCCCCCTGAAACAAAATCAATTCACCTGATGGGAATAGGCTATAACCGTGACAGACAAGCGGCGTAGCGATGCTCTGTGAAATCAGATTGTAGCTCAACAGCAAGTACTGACCGCTTTCAATGTGAGCAAAAACAAAGAGTGTATCCTCACCATTTGCGGCCGCAATGCGACGCTCAAAACGCATGGGCGGAAGACCCGTGTCAAAACGTTTCACCTCACCCGTTTGCAGCACATAACCATGCGGAAAAACAATGCCGTGACCGTCTGGCAAGAGCACGCAGGATTCAGCGATGCTATCAATGCGATGAGCTTCTCGTGTGCGTTCATTGAAGACGAGGTAATGCCAGGTTTTCTCCTGGTAGGGCAGCACCTTCATCAAGATGAGATTCCCCACAATGGCATAGTGGACCTCTGCGTCATCCAGGGTCTGGTCGGCATTGTCCACAGGTTCACTGAAGATCCCGCGTCCTGAATCGGTATTGTTTTCCACCTTGACCGTCAGGTCACCGCCGATGGTCTCGACAAACACTCGATGCTCAATGCTGATGTGTGGGTGCTGACCGTGGCGGTACATTTCCCGCCTAGCGCGTATCCACTCAAATTCCTGATGGGTGGGAAATAGGAATTCGTGATCGTAACGGTTCCCCAGGTATTGCAGCGTACCCGCTTCATCATTCACTAGCCATTTGAACGCTTTGATCTCGGAAGCATCCCGACCGACCTGCATGCCTAGATAAAGGTGCGGACCGATGCGGTGGAACTTCAGGAAGGAAGCGTTCTTGTAGTAACGGTAGAGGTAATCAAAGTCTTCGGCAAAAGCTTTGTCCGCCAGCATGTCATCCTTATTCGGATGAAAGCTATGATCCTCCGCCTTGTAATCATAGATGCCAAAGACATCCTCCACACGCATCTGAGTGCGCAGGCCGAGATGGACATTGTAGCCGAACAAAAAGCGTCGCGGACCAATGGCCACCATGTCGCGTGGAACACAGTTGTTTTCCGTGGTCAGCCGTGTAGTGGCCAGGAGCGCCGTTTCAATGCCACCGAACTCCGCCTTACGATCTGCATTCAGCAGATCAAGGCGGCGCTGAAGTTCTGCGCCATGCTTGTCCAGCCGCTGACGAATGACTTCGTAAGCGCCAGCTTCAAGCTTGGCGACAGGAGCCTGGGGTGATGGGGCGGGATCAGACATCTGGAAGGCTGACTAGCCGTCAGCATGAAGGGAGTGTCATGCCGACGGAGGTCGGCACAGCAGGTTACTTCTTAGCGGCCTTAGATGTCAGGAGTGAACTCACCGTTTGATCCGCAAGACCAAAGCGTGAAGCCGCACCAAACATGCCCGTGAGCTTGGTCAAGGTAGCCTCATCTGGATTCAGGCCGATCAGCTTAGCAAAGAGGGCACTGAGGGTCAGATTTTTAGTATCCTCACTTGTTAGGCCAAACTGATCCACAATGGTCTTGAGCTGGGCTTTGAAGTATTCAGGATCCCCATTGAAGAAGGTTTCCTTCACATCGGTGAGAGTGCGACTGCCTTCGACGAGGCGATCCACGGCACGACTGTTGCCGATGGCGTTGGTGATCTTGTCGAAGAACTGAACTTCGCCCCCGACGATTTCGATCTTCGCGGATTTCATGGCTTCGCCAAGGACGATGGCCTGCTGTTCCGCGATGTCTTTCTGGATGTGGATTTGGGCCAGTTCCACGGCTTTCTGTTTGTCCAGCGTGAGCTTGAATTCTTCATGTTCGCGTCCAGCATTTTCCAGCAGCTTCATCGCCTCGGCTTTCTTGGTGATGCCGTCGGCTTCCGCAGCGAGTTTGAGCTGCGTGACTTCTGCATCCACAGTGCCCTGTTTCTGGGAAGCTTCGGCCTTAGCCATAAGGACTTTGGCCTCGCCTAAGCCTTCAGCAGCAGCCTGAGCAGACCTGCCTTCGGCAATAGATTTTTCCGCATTCGCTTCACGGCTGGCGGATTCCTGCTTGGCTTCAGCCAAGGTGAGCATTTCCTGAGCGCGGAGCTGTGCAGCCTCCTTGGAAGCATCGGCAGATTTGATGGCTGTGTAAGCATCTTGATCGGCGATGAGGCGAGCGGCTTCTTTGGCGGCCTCAGCTTCTTTGATCTTCTGGATGAGCTGTTCCTGGGCGTTCTTCTCCGCGTTGGTCAAGGCCACCTGCTTCTCACGATCTGCCGTAGCAAACGCTTCCACATCCTTCATTTTCTGCTGCTCAACGACGACCGTTTTTTCCAGCGAGACGCGATCTTTGATCACTTCCTGGATGTTCTTCTTCTCGATTTCCACCGCCTTCTCTTTCTCGATGGATTTCAGTGTGGTGATGCGCTCACGGTCAATGATCTCAAGATCGCGATCACGGGTAACACGCTCGATTTCAACGGCATCCGTGCGCTCTTTGTTGCGCATGGCGACGAGAACCTGACGCTCCATGTTTTCGTTGGCAATGGCGATTTCTTCATCAGAAGCAATCTTCGCGCGCTCTGATTTGAGCCGCTCTTCAGACTGCACCTTCAGAGTCTCCGCTTCCTCGCGGGCTTTCACGCTTTCGACATCGCGCTTCTGCTTGGCCTCCGTTTCAGCGAGCTGACGTTCGAGTTCCAAGATGGCCTCACGGGCCTGCACGTCCTGCTGTTTGATGACCTTCTCGCGATCCCGCTGAATGTGGTTAGCCAGCTTGGCCTGGGTCGCGGTGAGCTCGGTGATTTTCTTGATACCTTCAGCATCGAGAATGTTCTGGGGGTCCAGGTTCTCAAGCTGGGTCTGCTCCAAGAAATCAATGGCACAGTCATCCAGGGAGAAGCCATTGAGGTCGGTGCCGATGACTTCCAGAATCTCGCTTTTGAAATGGTCGCGCTCATTGTAAAGCTGCACAAAGTCAAAACGCTTGCCCACCGTCTTGAGAGCTTCAGAAAACTTGGCATCGAAGAGAGTGCGGAGCGTGTCAATGGAGGAAGCACGGGCGCAGCCGATGGACTGAGCTACGCGTTTAACATCTTCGTCGATTTTGTTAATCCTAACAAAGAATGCGACCTTGATATCAGCACGAATGTTGTCCTTACAAATCAGACCTTCCGTGGCTTTTCGTTCGATCTCGATTCGCTTCACCGAGATGTCCATGTACTCAATCTGATGGGCGACTGGAATGACCCACATCCCATTGAAGGAGACCTGAGTATCCCCCACACCATTTCGGACGATGGCCTGTCCCTGCTGCACCTTCCGGTAGAAGCGGGAGAACATCACCAAGAAGGCGAAGGCAAAAAGAGCTAACGCACCAACCACGGAAATTCCAAGGCTGGAGAAAATATCAAACGAAGCGAGTGGACTTAGTAGCATTGGATTCATGAGGCTGAATGGGGTTGAGTGGCTTCGACGTAATGATAGGTACCGTCTGGCGAGGATTCCGTTACAACAGCGGAATCACCTTTCGATAAAGGAGTCCCACCTTCACGAAGGCGAACATTGATGAGCACGGGGGCTCCGTTGCCGTCGATCTGAAGTTGGCCGTATCGTTGAGTCACTTGCGTGGTGGTGACGATGCCGATTTTCTTGAGGACGGTGACATTCTCCGTGCTGGCATTGGCCATGGCGGTTAACATTCTGGCCACAGGCAGGATAGCCAGCTTGGTCAGGATCAGGCTACCCAAAGCCCCTGGCAGCAAAAGCATCGTGGCAGTGCCCGTGTCGCGGTCTCCAGGCACACCATTGAACTGATAGTTTAAGAGGATGCTGATAGCCCAGAGAAAGAGAGTGAAAAAGCTGGCCCAGACAGCAATGGGCACCTGAGAAAAACCCAGGAACCGACCTGCTGTCAACCAAGCGCCGCCGACATGATGCGAGGAACCGTCTGAAGAGGCATCCGAAAAATCTGAGCCTGCGTCCACATCTCCCACGTCAGGCATGTCCACGTCGAAATCCATGGCTCCAATGATAACCAGCAGCCAGTAGAAGATGACCAAGCCTAGCAGCATGGTCAGCGGCAGGTTATAGGAGGCTAGAGCTTCTTGGATGAGTTCAATCACGACGTGTAATGTCCGTGATTTAAGCAGGGAGACTCAGAAAGTGCATTATAATTTCGATGACAGTTTCTCTAGCAACCCTTGCAGGCTCGCTTTGAATCCTTGGCTTTGGGAGATCTGATCACGGAATATCAATCTCCTCCCAGCCAATCACGACCAAAGTCTCAATACCAACCATGAAACGTAATGGAGAATCACGTGCCTGATTTATCCAGCAAGACGGCACCAGCCTGGATGGGACTGGTGGTAGGCGTGTCAGACTTTTCGTTAGACGGCAGATCAGGCAGGAGAAAGAAACCATCTCCACGTTTGCCTTCACTGTCTTCATCCAAGATGCCGAAGTAAGTAACCTTGCGCTTGATAGGCGTAGGCGCTATGCCGCGCGGGTTATCATCCTGCAGCGTGAACTTGCCAGTGAAGGTGCCTAATTTTGCATTGATGGTTAGGGTGGTGCCTGCGGGCAAAGGTGAGCTGGCCTTAGCTTTGCTGTTGGCCAAGATGTCCACGAAGGTGTCGGCTGAGCCTGAGGCAGTGGACAAGCTAGCGCCCGTGAAAGTCAGATTCGCATTCGTCGCACCCGCCTCCAGATCCAGAGCGACTAGCGGCGACACAGGCGGTAAGTAGCGACCGCCCACGGCCTGAATGGCCAAAGGGTCAAAGCCACTTTTATAAAGCCGCGCCTTGGCATCCGTACTAGCAGGCTTCCACCAACTCAGATCTTCTGAATCACTGACAATACGATTGTTGGAGTCATCGTTGTCCTCCTGTGTGTTGATGCCAAACTGACCCACGATAGAGCCTGTGGGCTTACCCTTTTGCAGCGCGTAAATCATTAGATCGCCCGTTTGACTGATGAGACCAGCGCTGGTGAATGTAGTACCATCTGGCGTGCGACCAGAGATTTTCGTCTTGCCGTCCTTAGAGATGGTGAAGGAACCAAAACCTCGTCCAGCGGGTGCCCCGATAGGAGGCGAATCCAGTTGAAGACGGAAGGTATGATAACCATCAAAGGCATCCGCTGGGTTGGTCTTGCTCCAAGGATTCAACCAGCCGTCAAAATTCAATAACAGATCATCTGCGCTGAGTGTCCCGGCAATCACCTGTGAAGAGCCAGCAATGGAAAAAGTCAGACTCAGGGGCTCAGGTGTGGGTTTTCCAGGACGTGGGATATTGATAGAACCCGTTACGGTGGTGGAGCCGACGGTGGAATCAAGCAAGCCTTTGAAGCTGTACTTTTTGCCCCCCAGATCAAGCTTTCCCGAGTAAGTGCCCATGACGGTGGTGACGAGATCCAGACGCCCGCCCAGACCGCCATTCAGATCACTCCTAACAAGTGGTGCAACCAGAGACCCAACCGTTCCTTCTGGCAATGGAGAGATAAGCAGGTCCACAGTCACAGAAGAAGTGCCTGCACCATTTTTAGCAGAGAGTGTCACTGCATAAACCAACACATTGCCAGACTTATCCTTTTTGTAGGCAGTAGGCCGACCCGTGATGAGGCCCGTTTTCGCATCTAGTTTCAGGCCCGCAGGTAAACCCTTGGCACTGAAGGAGGTGGCGGCTCCGCCATCAATATCAACAACCTCGATAGCCGCATTGTAAGACGCACCCACCTGACCTTCTGCCAAGGAAGCGCCATTGGTCAAAACAAGCTCGGGAGTCAGACTATCTTGGTTGCTCACCGTGAGCGTCCAGGTCACACTTTCGGTTAGGAGATTGTCAGGATCACGGCGCACCCAAGTTGTAGGATCGGTAATAACAGCCTTCAGCGTATGTTTTCCATCTCCCAGGTCCTGACTGTCAATATTCAACGTAGGTCCCGTAGCAATAGGGGTAGGATTGCCATCTTTCTGCCATTCCACCGTTAGTGAGGGTCCTGTGGAGGGTTGCTTCACATCCACCGAAAATGTCAGCGGGCTGCGCCCCTTCACGGTTTGTTTCAGTGCGGTGGGAGTATGGGTACTCGAAGGAGAAACGCGGCTATAATAGTTAAGAACAAAAGCCTCGCGCGACACCGCCCCCGGTGGGCGTCCAAGGTTTCTCATTAGGGCGTTGTCATGCGGACGGTACCAGCCAATGGCATGATAATTGGCACCTTCAAATAGGCCTACTTCGTTCTCATAAGTGATCGTATTTTCAGGCGTCGGCACAGGTGTTGCCTCATCAATCCAGACATTCCAGCGGATCTGCGAACGCTGATTCTTAGCCGTAGCATTTGGGTACTCAATGTCAGGATAACCAGGAGTATCGAAATCATACTCATCAGCGAGCTTGGCAAACGAATGCCCGACCTCATGCTCTACCAACTGCGCGGCATAAAAATCCAGTGAAGCCACGGCGATGGGTCCGCCAGAACCCCCATATGTTTCGTCGTTCACGATCACGACTGGGATGTCATACTCCGGCACATGTTTATTTAACAGAGCATAGGCACGGGATGATCCTTGGGAAGATAGCAGAAGCAGGCGATCAATGTTGGAATCAAAGTGCGTGCCAAAGTAGGTATCTTTTACTTGCGGAGGATTCGCATGCACGTTGTCCGTACCCGACTCATTCGAAGCAATCTCAATGCGATAGACATTGAAATAAGAGCGATAACGATTCCAGGGTTCCTGTGCAAAAAGGTAATCCACCACGTCCTGCACCGCACTTTCAAACTTACCGTTCGTCAGCTCCGTCTGGGTGAAGCCCTCAGACAGAAACACCATGTTCAGCCGCTCATTGCGCGGCCCCACGGCTCCCACATCAAAAACACTGGAGGTTTGTGCCTGGACGCTGACTTGTAAGATCAGAAAAAGAGACAAGCCTAACGTTAATTGCAATAATTTCATAACTCAGTGGAGTGAGATGGAGCCAACGGGCATGTCGCGCGCTAAGGCACCTGGGCTAATGATACGTGTAATGTCTAACCGGGAAGCAGCCGCCAAACGTGGCAGGCGGAGTTGAAAAAGAACAGGACCGGGCACAATGTAGGAGACGGGTTTCGGTGTACCATCCCGCGAATCCAGAACGGTACAAAGATGGTCTGGTGCCGGTAGAAGTTCTTCACTCAAGACCTGACCGTCCTCTGAGATAAGACGGCAGCGCAGCATGCCTGACCACTCTTGGGCTTTTCCAC
>JAOZVT010000418.1 GCA_025869455.1 Prosthecobacter sp. | reverse complement strand
ATTGATCCAACCATCTTCCGTGAAGAAGATCACTTTTTCATCGGCTGAAAAAGGTCGTGCACCAGCAGCAGGCGTGAGGATAAGCGTGACCTTCAGTCCTTCCTCTTCTGCTTGAGAGGTCCAGGCTGAACTTGTTCGTGCATAGTCTGTACGTTCCTTTTCAAAAAGCGGCTGCCATTTGGCATCAGGCGTGGCCTTGATCGCTGTGGGTAGATCCAGTGACAGCTTCATCTGCCCTGGGTGGCAGGTATCGCCACAGCACATCCAGGTGGCTTTGCCGTTCAGGGAGATTGTTTGTCCAGGTTTAAGATCCGATGGCGGCGTGATCTGGGTTTGCAGCAGCACGTCTCGCTCGTAACCCTGGGCGGTGATTTGAAACATCTTCACGCTTTCCGGCTCAGGATATTCCAGTTCTCCCGCCTTAAATCCTGGGGGCAGTTCCCATTCGATGTTGGTGGGGACTCCAACGATGCCCGGCTGCTGCCAGTAGGTGTGCCAGCCTGGCTCATGCTGGATGAACAAACCCACGCGGAAAGGTTTTCCCGGTACAATGGCCGTGGTCTCAGGTACCAGTTGCAGGGTCAGGCCTGTTTGAGCGGTAGCGGTGATCGTGAAGATCAGCAGGCACGCCATGACGATCCAGTATCCAATGTTCTGCTTTAGAACACTCAATACAGAAGACGGACCTCCAACAGTTGTTTCCTCAAACCTCATAAATCGACGTGTACTAATACGCCGCATGACCCGGGGTACGTGCAAAGGGAATCACATCGCGGATATTGCTAACACCTGTGACAAACATGAGCAGTCGCTCAAAACCCAGTCCATAGCCTGCATGTGGCACGCTGCCATAACGGCGGAGATCCACATACCAGGAGTAGTCTTCTTCACTTAAGCCGTGATGCCCCATGGCGGCGCGTAGCACATCCAGGCGTTCTTCGCGTTGGCTGCCGCCGATGATTTCGCCAATGCCGGGCACCAGGAGATCCATGGCCGCCACCGTTTTGCCATCGTCATTTTGACGCATGTAGAAGGGCTTGATGGACTTGGGGTAATTGTAGATGGTCACTGGTCCCTTCACATGTTCTTCGGCGATGTAGCGCTCATGTTCCGTCTGCAAACCTTCCCCCCAGACGACAGGGTGCTCAAAGCTTTTTCCTGACTTCAGCAGCAGGTCCACGGCATCCGTGTAGCTGATGCGCTCAAAAGGTTTTTCGAGGGTTTGTTTGAGGCGGTTAACCAATTCTTTGTCCACGAATTTGTTGAAGAACTCCAGCTCTTCGGGGCATTCGGTCAGCATGGCATCCACCAAATATTTGACCTGCTCTTCTGCCATGGTCATGTCAGCAAAAAGATCGCAGAATGCCATCTCGGGTTCGATCATCCAGAACTCCGCTGCATGGCGCGCCGTGTTGCTATTTTCCGCACGGAAGGTGGGTCCAAAGGTATAGATATTCCCCAGTGCGCAGGCAAAGGTTTCTCCCTGGAGTTGTCCGCTGACGGTCAGGTATGTGGGCTGTCCGAAGAAGTCTTCCTCAGGCTTCTCGGGGCTGCCTTGTTTCAGGGTGGTCACGCGGAAAAGCTCCCCGGCACCTTCACAATCGCTGGAGGTGATGATGGGCGTGTGAACGTAAAAGAAACCGCGCTCTTGGAAAAAGCGATGTACTGCGTAGGCCATGCGGCTGCGTACGCGGAAGACATTGCTAAATAGATTCGTGCGCGGGCGTAGATGGGCGATGGTGCGTAGGAACTCGGGCGTGTGGCCCTTCTTTTGCAGTGGATAGCTGGCATCCGCCTCCCCGAGTAGTCGCAGTTCCGTGGCCTGGAGTTCCCACTTTTGACCCGCTGCGGGAGATTCTATGAGATCGCCCACGATCTCTACCGAGGCTCCCGTAAGCACTTTAGAAAGCAGTGCTGCCGATGGCAAAGTCGCATCCACCACCGCCTGCAATCCCCGGAAGCAGGAACCGTCGGTGACTTCTAAGAAGGCACAGGATTTCGATTCCCGTTTTGTCCGTACCCAACCACGTACCGTGATGGCGGACTGAGGCGATTCAGAAGCAAGGATATGGCGCAGCGTTTCTGGCATGCCTCAACATGGATGCGAGAAATGAACTGGGCAAATGGGATGAGCGTGATCGTATTTGATCTGTGAACTTCTTACCCCGTGATCTTTGTGTAAGGATGGCCTTCGTTTTGGTCAATGCGTTCTGGCCGACCTTTTTGGTGGAAGACGAGTTGGGTGTGATCCACACCCAGCAGATGCAGGATGGTGGAGTGCAGGTCATGTACGTGGAGTCGATCCTTCACGGCATAGAGCCCAAGCTCATCAGTGGCACCGATGGTCTGACCACCTTTGACACCACCACCAGCCATCCACATGGTGAATCCATTCGGGTTGTGGTCGCGGCCACCCCCTTGTTCGCTCATCGGGGTGCGGCCAAATTCGCCGCCCCAGATGACCAGGGTTTCATCCAGGAGGCCCCGCTGCTTGAGATCTGAAAGCAGACCTGCAATGGGGCGATCCACGGCGCGGCACAGGCGACCATGGTTTTCTTCCAACTTGCTGTGGGAATCCCACTTGCTGCCAGCACCTGAGTAGAGTTGCACAAAGCGCACGCCATTTTCCACGAGGCGACGGGCTAACAAACAGTTGCGTCCATAGACAGCCGTCTCGGGTTTATCCATGCCGTATAGGGCTTTGGTCGCGGCGGTTTCTTTGCTGAGGTCCACTGCGGTCGGAGCTTCCGCCTGCATTTGGTAAGCCAGCTCATAGGAGCGGATGCGTGCTTCGAGCTCCGTGTTGTCGGTGCGGGTCTTGCCGTAGTCCTGATTCAGAGAGGCCAGCAGATCCAGCTTTTCACGTTGCTGGGCGGAGGTGTAGCCTTTGGGGTTGTCCAGATACTTGATCGGTACGCCATCGGAGTTGAATTCCACGCCTTGATAGACGGCGGGCATGAAGCCGCTGCCCCAATTGCGCACGCCATTGACGACGGTGCCTTCGCTGTCTTTGATCACGACGAATCCTGGCAGGTTATGGTTCTCCGTGCCCAGACCATAATTGACCCAGGCTCCCAGAGACGGGCGGCCCCCAAAGATGCTGCCCGTGTTCATTTGGCAAACACCACCGGCGTGGTTGATGCCGTCAGAGGCGCAGGAATTGATGACAGCCAAGTCATCGGCATGCTCTGCGACGTTGGCAAACCAATCAGAAATCAGCAAACCGCTTTTTCCATAGCGTTTCCAGGTGCGTTTGGACTCCATCAGCGGTGCACCACTTTCACCCATGGCCAGCACAGGTTCCTTGAAGCTTGGGGGCAGTTTTTGGCCTGCCAATTTGTTCAGCAATGGCTTGTAGTCGAACGTGTCCAAATGGCTGGGGCCGCCTTCCATAAAGCAGAAGATGACGTTCTTGGCACGGCCTAACCGTTGCGGCAGTTGACTCAGCACGGGGTTCACCGCGCTGGCGGCACCGAGCACGGGCTCCTTCATCAAAGCAGCGAGTGCGACTGCACCCAGGCCGCAGCCAGCACGGCTGAGGAAACCTCGGCGAGAGGTCGGGATATCGTAGTTATGGCAGGGCATGATCGTGAAAAGTTGGAGGCTTAGTGCAGGTAAAAGAATTCGTTGGCGTTCAGCAACACATGGCAGAGATCCGCCATGGCGCGTTGTCTAGGGTCGGCGGATGGAGCGGAACTCTCCGCATTGGCCCAAGCCAGCGTTGTCGGCAGGACTTCGTGAGCATTCCAGGAAAGCAGGGCAGGGGGCTTCCATTTGGTGAGATCTGTGGTCAGTTCTTCGTCTGGCAACACGCCACGCACCACTCGGGCAGCTTCGATCAATCCGTCCCATTGGTGGGGAACTGCACGACGATGAACGCCGCCGATGACGAGCGCGGAAGAGCCGTCGCTCAATCCTGTGCGCACCGTATGAGGCACGACGGAGGTCATGAGCGGAGCATTGGCTTTGCCCACTTGCTGGAGCTGGAAGGCGATGGTGTGGGCTGTGCAGGAAACCTTCACAGCGACATGGTAAGTCACACCAAGCTCGAGCCGAAGATCGGAGGCGATTGGCTCATAGGTGATGTTGCTGTTTTCATCCTCACCCACGAGTTGGAGCAAAAGATTGCGCGGTTTGAAGCGTGATTTTTCACCTGTCACACCGAGCGCCCAGCCAAAGGCTTCCACGTTATCCTTTCCGTTATTCCAACGGGAAGCGATGGTGCGGACTGAGGCATTGGCGTCAACACTTTCGAGTTTCACAATGGCTTCGATGGTGAAGTCATCGCCTTCTTTTTCGGTGGTGCTGGAAACCAGACGTTCCTGCGGAGTATTCTCCTTGAATTGATTGGCTGTCTCTAACTCTTCAGGGCTAGGTACTGGGCGATCTTCTGGGGCTGCAACGCGTTTCGCGATGAAGGATTCAGCGAGTGTGAGTTCCTTTTTCGTGGGTGGCCGGCCCAGTGTGTATTCCCAGATGTCTTTCACATCCGTCACGCGCGAGGCCAGTTTTTGAGCTCGGGCCAGCGTCCAGTCTCCATTCAGCAAGAGCAGTGCTTGTGTCGGTGTCGTGGTGCTTTGACGTTCCGAGGTGCTGGCAAATCCGGCGGGTGCATCCAGGCTGCGCAGCAGTTCGTTTTGGCTGTTGCGTTTCTTGATGGTGTAGATGGAACGGCGCGTGCCATTGCCATCAGCGGATGGCCCTCCTTCGCTTAGATCAAGCTCTCCGCTGGCGGCTAACATGGCATCGCGGACTTGCTCAGCATCCAGACGGCGAGGATTAAAGCGCCATAAGAATTTGTTAGACGGATCAATCTTGGCGGCGATGGCAGGCACTTCACGATGAGCTGTTTGGCGATAGGTTGCGGATAGCAAGATCTCACGATGCAACTTTTTCAGACTCCAGCCTCCGGCCAGGAAACGTTGGGTCAGATAGTCTAAAAGCTCTGGATGTGTGGGTTCTTCACCCAACTGACCAAAGTCATTCGGCGTCTCAACAATGCCGCGACCAAACAGATAATGCCAGACGCGATTGGTAATCACACGCGTGGACAATTGATTGTCTGGACGTGTGATCCAAGCAGCGAGGGCACTGCGGCGACCCGTGGAGTGTTCCATGGGTTTGATCACTGGTTCTTTCGGTTCCAGCAGGGTTAGATAGCCTGGCTGAATGTCGGCTTCGCCTTTGCGTGTCTTCAAAAGATTGGGAGGTCCTTTGGTGGAGGCATCTGTGGCGATGAAGGCTTGGACTAGGGGTTCAGGCTTCAGTGAGTCAAATTTCTTTAGCTCCTCTGTAAGAGCTAAATAACGAGCTTTGTCATCGGGCTTCTTGATGGACTTCAGGGGATCAAAGCGTTCGCGCTCGTACTGCATCTGGCGTTCACAGAAGTAGGAGAACTGCCAATCCTGCGGTTCGCGCTCATCAGCTTTCTTGTCCACCATGGCACGGATGTCTTCCTGAAAGCGCTGATAGGCACGCTGCACATTGCCTTCGATCATCGGGCCAATGATTGCGTCAATTTGCGCTTGAATATCCGCTGTCGCGGCTTCGTACTTGGCCTGCTTTTTAGCAAACTCGGCCTGTTCAGCATCTGTGGCTAGCTTTTGGTCATCACGCCAGCGGACGGAGGTGAAGAAGGCACGCAGGCGGTAATAATCCTTCTGCAAGATGGGATCAAATTTGTGATCATGACAGCGTGCGCAGCCAAAACTGAGCCCCAGGAAGAGTTCGCCTGCATTGTCTGTCATGTCGGTCAGGATGACTTCATATTGTCCACGGGCATCACGCTGATTGTATTCGTAAATGGGATTGCGCAGATAAGAGGTGGCTACCAAAACACTTGGGTCTTTGGGGGCAATCTCGTCTCCTGCCAATTGTTCGCGGACGAATTGGTCATAGGGTTTGTCTTCGTTGAGGCTCTTGATCACGTAATCGCGATAGGGCCAGGCGGCAGGGCGGAAGGCATCTTGGTTGTACCCATCACTCTCCGCATAACGGGTGAGGTCTAACCAATGTTGCGCCCAGCGTTCGCCATAGCGTGGGCTGGCTAGTAGCTCATCCACGAGCTTTTCATAAGCTTTGGGATCTTTGCTGTTCACAAAGGCTTGTGTTTGTTCCAGCGTTGGTGGCAGGCCGTGAAGGTTGAAGTAAAGACGGCGTACCAACTCATGACGATCAGCTTCAGGCGCTGGAGTTAGGCCTAACGCCTTGTGTTTCTGCGCTACAAACTTGTCAACGTCGTTGCGAATCCACGGGCTCTTGATGTCCGGCGGTGTTGGATGTGTCAGAGGTTGGAAAGCCCAAAATTTGAGATCTTCCTCGGTGAAGCCAAATTCATTGACGGTCACGCGTGCTGCCTCGGCTTCTGGCCAGGGAGCGCCGAGCTTGACCCATTTTTCCAGAATGGCGATTTCTTTGTCCGGCAGCTTCTGCTTCGGCGGCATTTCGAAGTCTTCGTCTTTGTAACGAATGGCTTCGATGATCATCGACTTGTCAGGATCTCCTGCGACTAGGGCTGGGCCAGAGTCGCCGCCCTTGGTAATGAAAGCGATGTTGTCTAGGCGCAGGCTGCCTTTCTGCTTCTTTTCAGCGTGGCATTCGTAGCAGCGATTCGCCAGTACGGGCCGCACTTCGTTCTCAAAGAACTTCATGGCAGCGCGCTGGGCGTCATCTGCTGCCGAGGCTGCAGTAGCCGCGAGGCAGGCGATCAAGATCGTCGGTTTCATCATCATGGTTGGGAAAATTATTTGAGGCGCAGGGTCGGGCAGCGGCCTGTGGGGTGTTCTTTGGAGGCAAAGGCATGAGCCATGCCGGAAGGATCGGTTTCGCCAGTCTCACGCACGATCAGAAAGCTGACCAATCCGTTGCTGTCCTGACGAATGAAGTCTGCCAAGGCTTCTCCGCGAATGGTCAAGGGGCCGCCTGAGCCGCCGCGTGGAATCCAAAACTCTGCCAGCTTGCGGACTTGGTCGGCATTTGGTCCGTCATCGTTGCAACCCGGCATGGTGGACCAGTGCATTTCTTTTTCGTTCCAAGTGTCCTGCGTTTCATCGGCGAGACCGTAGATAGCGAAGCGGGATTCATCTGGTACCAGGGCAGAGAACCCGTAGCCGCTGGGTTCGGGATCAAGGACGATTTGTGCCTCATTGATACTGGGAGTATGGACTTGAGACAGATCAAAGGTGATGATGGCGCGGCGTTCGTTTTTAGCACCTGGCGCTAGGTCGGTGTGTTTGACGATGATAAGAGGATGCGTGCCTAAAGGGGCTCCATTGTCACCCCGGCGTGCATAACCATCTTTGCCTTTGCCATAGGAGGTCGGGATGGCGGTCCAGCCACCAGCTTCCTGGATGGGTTCACCGCGTGTGGGTTCTTGGCCTAACGAAGTATTGCCTGAGCCGACATGCAAACCTTTGCCTTCTGTCAGGCGCTTCAGCTTGCCATCGGCCAAGCCGCCAATCTCCACTTCACCTTCGAACACTCGCACCTGGGAGTTGCCTGTGGAGCCAGCCGTCACACCGAACTTGGTGCCTAGATCCACCACTTGGATGTCAGGAGTATCAATGGTGAAGCCATGCGCAGGGACGGGGACTTCCGCCGTTACGGTGCCTTCAATCAGGCGGCAATGCATGGCGGTGAGGATTTCCAGTGTGGTCGGGGCCTCCATGGTCACGGTGGCACCGCTTTTAAATTTCAGCGTTGCGATGCCTTCGACCAGCGCGAGACGGCCTGTGCCGAGTTTGGAGTCCACGGAGGTGGGCAGGTCAGATCCCGCCCAGCGGCAGTTTTCTGCCTGCACCAAGGTGGCGACAGGACGGCTTACCGTCGTCGTTTTGCCAAAAACAAACACCGTGCTGGTGAGTGTAATGCAGGCTGCTGCAGCGGCGGACCACATAGCGACAGGCCAGCGGCGAGTCGTTTTCACAGGAGTGGGTTCTTCTTTTTCCTCCAATAGGCCGATCAAGGATTCACTGTTCGCCCGCAAGGTGGAGTGCAGCCATACTTGCTCCACATAAGCAGCGCGCAGTTCTGCATCCTGAATCACATCAGCCTTAAAGGCGTCATGTTCTTCAGGCGACAGCAAACCCTCCAGCGCACGCTGGATGCGGTCTAGGGATTGAGTGGAATCTTTCATGGTGTGGAGGGATGAGCAATCTGGCGGGTCACGCAGTCACTGAGTACCTGCCGAATGCGACTGAGCAGGCGATAGACGGCATCGACCGTGCGCTCACTTTTGGTGGCGATTTCTTCGACGCCGCAGTCTTCGTAGTAGCGCCAGACAATGATTTTGCGGTGGGCTTCAGGCAATTTGCGGAGGCAAAGTTGCAGCGCCTCGGCCTTGTGGTCTAGGGACTCTGCTCGATGATCAATTTCTGCGGCTACGGCCTCAATAAACGCCTCATCCAAGGAGGACGACGTAGAACGTTTTTTCTCGGAGCGGCGGTAGTTTAAAATTTGGTTGGTGGCGATGGTGCGCGCCCAGGCGCGGAAATTGGTGCCTGGCTCAAATTTAGGAAACTGCTTCCAGAGCGTCACCTTCACCTCCTGCAGAATGTCGTCGGCATCTGCGGCACTGGAAACGAGGCTATACACATAAGTCGCCAACCAGCGGTCATGCTGGGTGAGCAACCGCAGGTAGGCTTCCGTTTGGTCCGTAGAATCTGGTTGGTTTGAGGCCATGTGCGTAGTGGAAGGTTTGTGTTGAACAAGAATTGGACATCTTTTTTCAGAAAAAGGTCTTTTTTTCTCAGGAGAGGAGCACTCCTAGAGAGGCTGAACAGGCCTTTTCGACTATGGAATGGCTGCCAAAATAGCTTCGGCGATGCCCTGCATGCCTTTATTCCCGGGGTGCTTGGCCACACCTTCGTGTTTGTAGGGGCGCTCTGAGCGGGCGAAATTGGACTCATCTTTGCTCAGGGCCGAGATATCCACAAAAATACCGCCGACTTCCTCGCAGGCTTGTTTGAGGATGAGATTCTTTGCAGCATCGGTCCAGAAACAACTGCGGACAAGGATCGTCGGATTTTGTGGTCCTTTGAGTTTCTGGAGGAGTTTTAGCACGGCTGCTTTGAAGCTTGTTTTGGCTTCATCCGTGGTCACGGCAGGGACGTTTTCGCCGATGGCGATGATAATGAGGTCTGCCTGAAAGCTGAAGGCGTCCGCCATCTTTTCTTCCAGTGAATAGCCGACATAGCCTCGCTCAAAATCAGAGATGTTCTTGATCAAGATGGCGGGTTCGATTCCCTGCTTTTTGGTTAGGCCTTGGGTGACGAGGTGAACGTAATCCTTATCCTCTGAGGTTGCTGCCATGCCCCAATTGCCCAACCAATCAATTTTGGCGCTGGGGCCATGTTTGGTAATGCTGTTGCCAAGAAAGAGGACTTTGGGGTATTTCGTGGCAGCGCTACCGACTTCCGCCTGAAGGCTGCTCACGGTGGCGAGCATGAGGAGTAAACTGGTCTGAATGAATCGGGCTCGGGATAGCATAAGGGATGGCAGGATTGGCGGAGTAATACGCAGCCAATCACGCCAATCCCACATGCTTTAGAGCCTCGATGGGCGGACCGTCAAATGTAGCGGATGGGATGTTGCCCCGGTAGCCTATGTCCTTCATACCCTCAGGCGTGGTGTAATAGCCGCCAGCGGTGAGGTCGCGATAGCGTTTGAAAAACGTCGTGGCTTTTTTGTGCTCCGGTTTGGCTTGGGTTGAGTCACAAATATCGTCGCAGATGGCGTATTGTTGGTTAGGTTGCAGCTCGGCGAAGCTTGTTTTGAAGCGCTGCTGGGACTCAGCCTCGATCCATTCCAATCCCTCGAGAATGGTTTTACGATCAGTTTTTTGGCCTGGATAGGGTGAGCTAACCCATTCATCAATGAAGTCAGGAACACCTACGGCTGAGGCGCTGGGAGATGTCTCATCTGCTGGGATGATAACATCGCATAGGGCTGTGGCTGTACGCCGTTGCGGTTCGCTGAGTGTCAGCGGCCAGACATCACCTGGCTTGTATATCTTCACCATGTCGGGATCTGGCCCGTAGCCCTTGGCTTCGATCGGTGCGATGCCTGCTGCGGCAAAGGCCGATGGCGTGTGAACGGTGAGTGATGCTGCGGCTGTGAGCATCCACTGGATGGCGATGCGGCGGTCCATGCGCGGAGGAAGTTCGGATGGAGTCATGTCAGATGTTTCCTTTTTTGAGTTCGTCCATCAGATGATCCGCCATGCGCCAGGCCAAGGCCATGATGGTCAGTGTGGGGTTTTTATCCGCTGTGGAGGCAAAGGGGGCTCCATCTGCCATGAACAGATTTTTGACATCCCAGGTTTGGCTCCATTGGTTGGTGACTGAATGGGTGGCATCATGCCCCATGATGGCTCCTCCGACTTCATGGATGACGGAGCCTCCCGACCTGATGGCCTTGAGTGGATCCGTTTCGGGCGGTCGGGTAAACTGGCCACCCAGAGCTGTCAGCAATTCGCCAATGCGTTGCTGCTGATGGCGTACCTGATTGAGTTCATGATCACTCCATTTCCAATGAAAGCGCAGTGCTGGAATGCCCCACTGATCTTTTAAATTTGGATCAATTTCGCAGAAGGTATTCTCATTCGGTAGCATGCTTCCCTGCGCTCCAAAGCCGAGACGGCAGCCATAGAAGCGGCGGACATCTTCTTTGAATTGCTTGCCATAACCAACGCCACGGCGTCCAGCCTGACTGTCGGCTCCATTGGCAACAAACATGGTAGGCATGTGCCGACCACTGGTGAATTCGAGGTGGTAACCTCCAGGGAATCCGAGTTCGCCTTTCCGGTTCTTGTCATGCTGGGTCCAGGGCACATAAGCGTGAGGTCCACCTGCGCCGTCTTCATTGTGCAAAGGCATGCCTTCAAAGGCGGGGATGTGTGCACTGAAACTGCTGGAAACGGAGTCGGTGATGTATTTGCCCACCTTGCCACTGGAGTTAGCAAGCCCTTGAGGAAAGAGCGCCGACTTGGAATTGAGCAAGAGACGCACCGATTCCTGGGAACTGGCGGCGAGGACGACGGCACGTCCTTTGACATGTGCTTCCTTGCCTGTGGTTTTATCAATGTAGGTTATACCAGTGGCCTTGCCTTCTTTGTTCACCGTGACTTCACGAGCCATGGCATTGGGGATGATGTCCAGATTCCCGGTGGCCATAGCGGGTCGCAGATGAACGGTTTGGGAATCATAGTTCGCCCGGATGGAGCAGCCGCGGTGGCAGTCGGTGGCCCAAAAACAGGGCGAACGAGAACGCATGGATTCCGCCAGGATGCGCTGGGCTTTGGGATTTCCAGGATGCAGTTTGGCGGGCAGCTTTTCTGCATCCTGAGGGATGGTCATCACTGCGCGGTGAATGGAGGCGACTTTCATGCCGACTTTGGGGGCATGCTTCTGAGCATAGAGTTCACCCACACGCAGCTTTGGCGCGGGCATAAGCACTCCAGGGGAAGAGTTGGGTGAGTTCTCCAGACCTTCGTTGCTGCCAAAGACACCGACGAGCATCTCGACCTTGTCATAATAAGGAGCTACATCGTCATAGGAGATGGGCCAGTCAAAGCCTGCACTGTATTGGGTACGGGGTTTGAAGTCATAAGGACCATTGCGCAAGGAGATGCGTCCCCAGTGATTGGTGCGCCCGCCCATCATGCGCTGCCGCCACCAGCGGAATTCATCTTCGGCTTTCTTGCTGGCGTTTGAATAAGGTTCACCAGGGATCTCCCAGCCGCTGTTGATGGAGCTGTCATGAAAGCCGTATTGCTTGTCTGGCGTGCTGATGCCGCGTAGGGGAGCTTGGCTGGGAAGTTGAAACATGGCCACCTCCGTGAGGGGATCAAAGGTCCGCCCCGCTTCAAGCATGAGCACCTTCACACCTTCCATGGTTAAGGTGTAGGCACTCTGGCCTCCGCCGGCTCCTGAGCCGACAATGATGACATCATAAGTTTCTTGGGCTTGGTCGGCAGTGATGACAGGCATGGTGATGGGTCAAAAGCTAAGCCTGCTCTATTTGCTCATTTGGTTCCGATGGGCCAAAGCAAGGCATTGGGATGACCCCATGATAACGTCTTGAGAATTTTTGATCTCTCAGGGAATCACTTCTTGTGAGGATTGGAGCACACCTCTGATTTGATAAAAAGAGGTGGCTCAGGACGGAATCGAACCGCCGACACGGGGATTTTCAATCCCCTGCTCTACCGACTG
>JAOZVT010000417.1 GCA_025869455.1 Prosthecobacter sp. | reverse complement strand
CCACTCCGTACGGGGAGCGCCGACGTCTCGTCGACACCGTCCGCTCCCTTCCCTCTCCAGATTTTGCCCTGCCACCTCTGTCAGCCTCAACTGACAGTCTCAGCCTCATTTCTCTGACGGAGTTCTCGTAGCACAAAACAGGTCGCTGGGGTTATGGTTATAATTTCCACAATAAATCACACCAAACCCCCACTAAACCAGAGGCAAAACCCGCTCGTTTTGCAGTAAATTTACAATTTACTTATGGAATTCACGACTGTTGGTTTCATTATTGATTTCGTTATCAATTCTGAGACTCAGTGGTTAAAAATCCCCCAACACTAAGAAGACTGTGTTTCCTCCTTCTCGGGTTGGGCTGGATGGGGCTGGTGTCCGCGAGCGGGCAAGTTTTAGATCTAGAAATTCTGCCCATGTGGCAGCAGCAACCCCTCTCCGCACGCGGCCCAGCGGCGGTGAACATCGAACGCCTGGACTTTTTACTCTCGTCCCTGGCTCTCCAGCGGACAGATGGCAGCTGGTTGGAGTCTGAAGATTGGTCCGCCTTTTACAGCCTGGAAAAAGGCAGGCTGAAGACCAGAGCCGATGGTGTGCCTTCGGGAAAATTCACTGCCATTCGTTTTGATGTCGGTTTGTCTGCCCAGCAGAATGAAGCCGACCCAAATCGACTGCCCGCTGACCATGCGCTGAATCCGAATGTGTGTGGTCTGCACTGGGGCTGGCAGGGTGGTTATGTCTTCATGGCCCTGGAAGGCCGCTGGCAGAACCAAGCGGGAAAACTGGATGGCTTTTCCTATCACTTGGCGCAAGCACCGAACGCCGTGCACGTGGAAGTACCTGTGGAGTTTCAAGGCGGTGGCCCAATCACGCTGACCCTGAATCTGGATGCCTCACGCCTGTTTCAAAACATTGACCTAACCAAAGATGCAACCTCCACCCACTCACGTGAAGGAGATCCCCTGCTGCCGAAGCTGAAACAAAACATCGCAGCCGCCTTCGCGCTGCGTTCCGTCCGTTACGATCTCTATCAGGCCTCCGAAAAGACAACGACCGCCGCTGCCAATCTCCCCCCAGGAACCCACGCTTATCCCCTGGCCATCACGCAGCGTTTCCCCCAAGTCACCCTGCCAGCCGACAACCCGCTGACACAGGAAGGCGTGGCCCTGGGCGAGATGCTGTTTCATGACAAGCGCCTCTCCATCAACAACAGCCAATCCTGCGCCAGCTGCCATGAGCGGAACCTCGCCTTTAGCGATGCACGCACCGTCAGCCTAGGGGCCGAAGGGCAAAAGGGCACACGCCAAGCCATGCCGCTTTTTAACCTAGCCTGGAGCCAATCCTTCTTCTGGGATGGCCGTGCCGCCAGCCTGCGTCAGCAGGTGCTCATGCCCATTCAGGATGCCCATGAAATGAATGAAAAACTGGAGCGTGTCGTGGAAAAAATCAGCGACACCAAGGCTCAATTCGAACAGGCCTTTGGCAGTCGCGAAATCACCCCTGACTTGATGGCCAAAGCCTTGGAGCAATATTTGTTAACGCTCATCTCTCAGGAATCCCGCTTTGATCAAACCGTGCGCAAAGTCGCCCAAATGACCGAGGAAGAAAAACGCGGCCTGCAACTCTTCGTCACCGAATTTGACCCTGCACGTGGGTTGCGTGGAGCCGACTGCTTTCACTGCCACGGCGGCACGCTTTTTACTGATCATCAGTTCAAAAACAACGGCCTAGCCCTTTCCCCCGAAGATCTGGGGCGCATGCTCGTCACAGGCAAAGAGACGGATAAAGGCAAGTTCAAAACCCCCAGCCTGCGCAACATCGCAGCCACGGCCCCTTACATGCACGATGGCCGCTTCGCCACGCTGGAGGAAGTGGTGGAACACTACAGCAGCGGGGTGAAACGCAGCGCCACCCTGGACCCGAATCTAGCCAAACACCCCGAAGCTGGCCTGCAACTCACCGCCGAGGAAAAGCACGCGCTGGTAGCCTTTCTCAAAACGCTTACGGACGAAACCTTCATTTCCGCCACGGACAAGCCCCAGATCGCGAAACAACCATGACGAGATTTTTTCAGCTTAGTTTATTAGGCCTGTTCTGGCTGCTCATGAGCGGCCTAGCCTTTGCCGCTGACGATCATGGATTGTCGGATCAACTTTCTGCTGAAGCCCAGATGCTGGCCCCCGCTTTCATCGTGGAAACAGGCCCTGCACCAGCGGCCACGGATCGTAACAAAGTCGGTCTTTGGGGTTCCGTCATCAGTTGGACACCCCACATTCCCGTGACCGCAGCCACGCTGCCGGATGGCCGTCTGCTGACCTTTGCTTCCAATCAACGCACCACCTTCCCCGTCGGTGCCGAGTTCACGTATGCCGCAGTTTGGAATCCCGCCACGGGCATCTTCACTGAGATCAATAACAGCCGTCACGACATGTTCTGCGGAGGCGTTTCCATGCTGCCGGATGGTCGCGTGGTGGTGAATGGCGGACGCAATACCACCCGCCTGAGCAGTGTCTTTGACTGGCGCACCAATCAATGGTCTGCGCTGCCTAACATGAATGATGGCCGCTGGTACAATACCAGTGTGGCACTGACGGATGGCAGCATCTTCACCGTCACCGGAGACGGCGGCACCAATACCGCTGAACGCTGGACGGCAGCCAATGGCTGGAGCCGACTCTCCGGCATCAATTGGGCAACCGTGGTTAGCCAACCCGGCTATGTCACACGCTGGCACCCCATGGTTTTAGTCGCTCCAGACGGACGCCTTTTTCATGGCGGTCCGACACGGCAGATGAACTGGCTCACCACCAGCGGCACCGGCAGCCTAACGTACAGTGGTGTGAATGTTCCCGGCGTGCAATATCCTAAAGAAGGCTGCTTTGCCATGTATGATGAAGGTCGCATTCTGGTCGCTGGCGGCTCTGCCAACACGAATAATAATCCGAGCGACAGCTCCACGGGCACCAGCACAAATCTGGCCTACACTATCGACATCCGCAGCGGCACACCCGTGGTCACGCCAACAGCCTCCATGAAGTATGTGCGGCAATTTGTGAACTCCGTCATCCTGCCCACGGGCGAGGTCATGGCCGTCGGGGGAAATTCATCCGGCCTGAAGTTCAATGACACAGGCAGCATTCTTTCCCCAGAAATCTGGAATCCTAAAACAGGGCTGTGGCGCGAAGTCACAGACATGAGTGTCCCGCGTAACTACCACTCCCTAGCGCTGCTGCTGCCAGACGGACGCGTCTGGTCGGGTGGCGGTGGTTTATCGGGCAACAGCGCAGACCATCGCGACGGCCAGCTTTACACACCACCATCCCTCTTCGCGGCAGATGGCTCTGCTGCCGTGCGCCCGGTCATCCAGCAGGCACCCACCTATATCGGCAATGGCACGGTCTTCACCGTCCGGGCAACGGCAGGTTTGAAGAAGTTCAGCTTCATCAAGATGTCTTCCCAAACGCACTCCGCCAATACGGATCTGCGTTACCTCAGCCTGCCCTTCACCGAAACCTCCCCCGGCATTTACGCCATCACGGGACATGCCAATATCAATGTCATGACCCCCGGCTACTGGATGCTCTTTGGCCTGGATGCCAATGATGTCTATTCAGAGTCGAAGATCATTCAGGTGGACCCCGCCACCACTGTTTCCATCGCCGATCCAGGGCCACAATTCACCGCCGTCAATGCAAACGCATCGTTAGCCGTTTATGGCGTAGCACCCGGCAGTGGCCTCGTGACCTACAGCGCCACTTCCCTGCCCCCTGGCCTAACTTTGCAAAGCAGCACAGGAGTTATCAGCGGCGCGCCCACCACCATCGGCACCTATGACACAAAGATCACGGTGACCGATGGCATCACCAGCGCCAGCACCACCTTCACCTGGACCATCACACCTGCCAATGTCAGCTACGATTACGCCAACTTCACGGGCAGCAGTGGTAACTTCCAGCTCAATGGCAATGCCAGCTTTAACGGCAGTGTGCTACAACTGACGCCGAATGGGTCCAGCCTAGCAGGCACGGCCTTTGTCAAAACTCCCATCCCCATCTCAGACGGCACGTCCTTCACCACTCGTTTTGTTTTCCGCATGAATGGTTCTGGCGATGGGGCCGATGGCATGACCTTCATGCTGCAAAATGATGATCTCACCTCGTTAGGGAATCTAGGTGGCGGCTTAGGCTATGAAGGCATCCTGGCTAGCCTCGCCATTGAGCTGGATACTTATGCGGGCGGCGGCGACCCCAATGCCAATCACATTGGCATCATCACACACGGCCTAACCTCTCCGCATCTCAGCACTTACACACCTGGCTTTGACTTGGAAAATGGGGCCAGTCACACCCTGTGGTTAGAATATGACGGCCCTACCAATACGCTGCGCATTTATCTGGCCCAAGGAGTGGTCACCACACGCCCCACCACCCCAGTACTGACACAAACAGGCATCGACCTACCCGCCCTGACAGGCCCGAACGCCTGGGTCGGATTCAGTGGTGCCACAGGCGGCAGCACCAACACGCATGAAGTGCTAAGCTGGAGCTTCTTTAGCAATGCCTTTGCCCTACCCACCGCCCCGGTGCTCACCAATCCGGGAGCGCAAACCAGTGTCAAAAGTGTAGCAGTCAATCTGCCCATCATCAGTACAGATGTGAATGAAGATTCCCTCAGCTTCAGCGCCACAGGATTGCCCACTGGCCTAACCATCAGTCCGACTTCGGGAGTCATCACGGGCACACCCACAGCCGCAGGCAACTTCACCACCACGGTGACGGTGACCGATGGCAACACCACTCCCACGAGCGTCAGCTTTAACTGGACCGTCAATGATACACTGGCGCTACAACCCATCACCACCAGTGCGGTCTTGGTCGGTGTCAGTGTCAATTTCACCGCCCAAAGCAGCGGCGGAGCTAACCCGCAGTATCGCTGGGACTTTGGGGATGGCAGCCCCGTTACCGCTTACAGCAGCACCGCTCTTGTCCTGCATCCCTATGCTGCCGCAGGTCGCTATTTGGTCACGCTGACCGCCAAGGACAGCACGGGCACAACGACCAGCACCAGTGCTTATCAAATCATTCACCCGGCCCTAACCGCCAAGAAACCCGCACGCTCCTCCAGCATCGTTTTCCAAACACCCACCACTGGCAATGCACGCGTCTGGGTGGTGAATCCAGACAGTGACAGCGTGACCGTATTGGATGCGGTGACTCGCGCGAAATTGGCAGAAACCACCGTAGGCACGGCCCCTCACAGCGTGGCCGTCGCACCCGATGGCCGCGTGTGGGTGACGAATACGCAGAGCGCCAGCCTTTCCATCCTCAATAGCAGCACCTTCGCCGTGGCCGCCACCGTGCCCCTGCCCGCAGGCTCGCGTCCTTTTGGCATCGCTTTTGATCCCAATGGCACAGCCGCCTATGTGGCCCTGGAAGGCACCGGTCAAATTTTGAAACTGAACGTCACCACCGGTGCCACGATCAGTTCCCAAAACGCAGGTCAACATGCGCGTCATGTCTCCATCAATGCCGATGGCACACGTGTGTATGTCAGCCGCTTCATCACACCTCCCGTGCCCGGTGAAAGCACCGCCACTCCTGACCCGACAGGGCGTGGCGGTGAGGTCGTGGTGCTCAATGCCAGCACGATGGCCCTGGAAAAAACCATCATTCTGCAGAGCAGTCTGGAAGAAGACACGCCCACCTCCGCCAGAGGCATTCCGAACTACCTGGGAGCCACCGCTTTGTCTCCCGACGGTCTTTTTGCCTGGGTTCCTTCCAAGCAGGATAACATTGAACGTGGTACGCTGCGCAATGGCGTGGGACTGAACCATGACCAAACCCTGCGTGCCATTGCCAGCCGTATCAATCTGACCACCCAAGCAGAAGATTACGCAGGTCGGGTGGACTTTGACAATGCAGGCATCCCCAGTGCCGCCGCCTTTGATCCCTGGGGTGGTTATCTCTTTGTGACGCTGGAAAGCAGCCGCTCAGTCGCCATCGTGGACGCCCGCTCACAGGAAGAACTCATGCGCTTCAGCGTGGGTCGTGCCCCTCAAGGACTGGCCGTGTCTCCCGATGGACGCACCCTATTTGTGCAAAATTTCATGGACCGCACTGTCACGGTTCATGACATCAGCAAGGTCATCACGGGTGGCACCCAGCTCCCCACCACCACGGGCACCGTGAGCACCGTCACCACCGAGAAACTGACTCCACAGGTTTTGTTAGGCAAACAACTTTTCTATGATGGCCTGGACGTGCGCGTGGCCCTTCAGGAATACATTTCCTGCGCAGGCTGCCATAATGATGGAGGTCATGATGGACGCACCTGGGATATCACCGGGTTTGGCGAAGGCTTGCGTAACACCATCACCCTGCGCGGTCATGGCAATCACGGCATCCTGCACTGGACAGGTAACTTTGATGAAGTGCAGGACTTCGAAGGCCAGATCCGCGACCTCGCTGGCGGCACGGGTTTGTTGACCGATGCGCAGTTCAATTCCGGCACCCACTCTAAACCGCTGGGCGATCCAAAAGCAGGCCTCAGCAGTGATCTGGATGCCCTGGCCGCCTATGTCAAATCCCTCACCACCGAGCCTCGCAGCCCGAACCGCAATACCGATGGCAGCCTGACCACAGCCGCCATCGAAGGTGAAAAAATCTTCCGTTCCCAAAACTGCGCCAGTTGCCACAGCGGAGCATCCTTCAGCAACAGCGCCCTGAATGTCTTCAGTGACATTGGCACCATCAAACCTTCCAGTGGCAAGCGTCTGAATGGAGCCCTCACCGGTTTCAATGTTCCCACCCTCCGCGGACTCTGGGCCACCGCCCCCTATCTGCATGATGGCTCCGCTGCCACCCTGGCAGACGCCGTGCGCGCTCACAATGGCGTCACCTTGAATGACACTTCGTTAGGCCAACTGGTGGCTTACCTGCAACAGATCGACGACGCACCTGCCACCGCTCCCCTGCCCGTCACCGCCACTCTGGCCACCACCGCAGCAGCCACAGTCAATGAGCCTTTTGTGGTTACCGCCACCTTCAGTCATCCGGTGACAGGATTCATCCTTTCAGACATCACGGTCACAGGCGGCAGCGCCAGTGCGCTGACTGGCAGTGGCACGAACTACAGCTTCACCATCACCCCAACCGCGAATGTCGCCATCAGCCTAACCGCCGATGTAGCACAGGATGTATCAGGCGTGGGCAATCTGGCCTCCAATGCCCTGACACGCAGCTTTGAAGTCCCCGTTCCCGTCTTGCTCGGCCAGGACATTGGTGACCTCATCCTCAGTGGCTCCACCACTCATGACGCAGCCTCAGGTCTCTACACCTTAGTCTCCTCAGGACGTGACATCTACTTTGATGCCGACGGCTTTCAATACGCCAAAGTCGTGCTCAATGGCGATGGTGAAATCCGTGCTCGTGTGCGCAGCTTTGACAACACCAACCCCTGGGCCAAGGCCGGGGTCATGATCCGTGAAGACCTCACCGCAGGCTCACGTCACGCCACCGCCTTCATCACGCCACCGACAGCCAACAACGGTTTCGGCATGGTCTGGCGGCCAACTGCCAATGCCGCCACCAACTATGCCCAAGGCCCCGCATTAAATACCGCGCCTAACAACTGGGTGCGACTGGTTCGCGTTGGCAATGTGCTCACGGGTTATGCTTCCGCCAATGGCACAGCCTGGACTCAGATCAGCAGCCAGACACTCACCGGATTGCCCTCCCAGCTCTACATCGGTCTAGCCGCGACTTCAGGTCAAACGGATGTCAGTGGCACAGCCACCTTTGATCAGGTTCAGATCACCGGCACCCAAACCGTGGTGGCTCCTGATGTGACTCTCTCCGCCGCTTCCACCCTGGAAACAGGCCCTTTCAACGTGCAGGCTAAGTTTACCCAACCTGTCACAGGCGTCACGCTGTCCGACTTTGTGGTGACCAATGCCACGCCTTCCAACCTAACCGGAAGTTCCGCCAATTACAGCCTAACCTTGACGCCAACAGCGCCAGGAGCCGTGACCGTGAAGCTGCCTGCTGCCATCGCTCAAAATGCCGCGTCAGCATCCAACACCGCGTCTAATACGCTCAGCGTAACCTATGCCCCCGCCGTGCTCGTCTCCCTGCAAGGTCAAGATGTCGGCTCTGTGGAAGTCACCGGCTCCACCACCTTCAATGCCGATGTCTATACGCTCAAAGGCGCAGGTGAAGACATCTACTTCAGCCAAGACGGATTCCAATACGCGCTCACACAACTCAATGGCGACGGTGAAATCCGTGCCCGTGTCACCAGCCAGACGAATCAGAATCCCTGGGCAAAGGCCGGGGTCATGTTCCGTGAATCGCTGACGGGCGGCGCACGCCACGCCATGATGTTCACCACCCCCACAGGCGCAGGCAATGGCTTTGGCATGGTCTGGCGACCCACCGCCAATGCCGCCACCGAGTACGCAGCAGGCCCCGCTCTGAATACCACGCCTAACAACTGGGTGCGACTCGTCCGCAGTGGCAATGTGCTGACCGCTTATGCTTCCGCCAATGGCACCGCCTGGACCACGGTGAACTCCGTAACTTTGAGCGGATTACCCGCCAATCTGTACGTGGGATTGGCTCTGACCTCCGGCTCACGCACGCAACTGAGCACCGCCACCTTTGACAATGTGCAGATCGTCGGTGCACAAAGCGCCGTCGCACCAACAGTGACACTGACTTCAGCCTCAGCCATTGAATCAGGGGCCTTCACCATGCAGGCTCAGTTTAGCCAAAACGTCAGTGGTTTGACCCTGAGTGACTTTGTAGTCAGCAACGGCACCGCTTCCAATCTGGCTGGCAGTGGTAACAGTTACAGCCTAACCATTACCCCCACCGTGGCAGGCAATGTGAGCGTCAGCTTGCCCGCAGGAGCCGCTCAAAACAGCGGCGCGGTTCAGAGCCTCATTTCAAACACACTTCTTGTTAACTACATCCCACCCGTCATCACCAGCTTGCAGGGCCACGACATAGGCAATGGTCTGGTCGCAGGCTCCACCAGTTACGTTGATGCCTCCAGCACCTACACGCTGAAAGGGTCGGGCGAAGACATCTTCTTTGCCGCAGACGGCCTCCACTATGCCGCCACGCAACTGGTCGGCGATGGTGAAATCCGCGCCCGCGTCACCAGCCAGACCAATCAAAACCCCTGGGGCAAAGCAGGCGTGATGTTCCGTGAGTCACTCACCGCAGGTGCCCGCCACGCCACCATGTTCACCACGCCGATGAGTGCGGGCAATGGCTTCGGCTTTGTCTGGCGCTCAGCCGCCAATGCCACCACCAATTACGCTGGCGGCCCCGCCTTGAACACGACGCCTAACAACTGGGTGCGACTCGTCCGTGCAGGCGAAACCTTCAGTGCTTATGCCTCCGCCAATGGCACCTCCTGGACCCCAGTAAGTGTCGTGACTCTATCGGGCATGCCTAACACACTTTACGTTGGGCTCGCCCTCACCTCATCGCAAGCCACAGAACTCGGCACCGCCACCTTTGACAATGTCACCATCGTCGGCACTCCACCAGCCAGCAGTGGTGGTAGCAGCGGCAGTGGCAGCACGGTCAATCCACCGGACAATGGACTGGGTTCCTCCAATGCTCAGGATCGCGACTTTGATGGCGATGACGTCAATGACCTGATCGAATACGCGCTCAATCGTGAAGAAGCCTATGACGGTGGCTGGTGGCTAACCACCACGAATGAAGGCCGCGTGGACGCCCATTTGGTACACCCACATTCCATCAGCGATGTCAGCTTCAGCCTAGAAAGCAGCACCGATCTGCTGACCTGGAAATCCCTGGCCCTGGCCCCCACCTCCGCCGATCTAGGCAATGGTGAAGAACAACTCACCTGGTCCGGCATCAGCCATCTCACGGGCCAGTCCTTGCAGCGTGGCATCGTTAGACTGCGCGTCACGCATAACAGCGGCATCACAGCGGCCAGCACGCCCCAATGCTGGCAGCAGTATGCTTTGAATCCAGGCTCCCAAACCATCGGCGTCAGCTGGGTCAATGCACCGCTGTATGCAGGTTTCGTCTCCACCCTGAACTCAGCCGATACCGTGACTGTGCAAGGTCAGATTTTAGCCCCTTACACGGCCCATGCCGCCTGCTACCTAGAAGTGCGTGACGGTTCTCAAGCAGGCCAGCGTTATGACATCCTCTCCATCTCAGGCAATGTCGTGACCCTGGACCTAACCTCGGCAAACACCACCCTCCCGAATCTGCCCAGCGACATCGCAGGTGCCCGCGTCGTGATCCGCCCCCATGTGACGCTTAACCAATTGTTCGACAAAGCCAAGCTGCAAGGTTCCGTTTCCTCCGTGCAGGCAGATCAGGTCTTATTCTTTGATGAATCTGTCTGGCAAACCCACTGGCTAGAGCTTTCCGCCACCCGCCATGAATGGCGTCCCCTGGGCGATCTCAACGCCGCTTCTTCGGATGACAAAATCATTCCTCCAGGCACAGGCGTGATGGTGAAGATCAGCACCCAGCCCGTGACTTACACCCTCACCGGTCATGTGCGCATGAGTGCCTTTGTGCGTTCCTTGGATCAAACTCACAATCTCCTAGCCCTGCCGTGGCCCGTAGATTCCACCCCACAGCAATTGCAGTTTGCCGCCACCCACGGATTCACCGCAGGCAGCAGCACCGCGAATGCAGACCAGTTGCAGCTCTGGGGCGGTGACCAGTCACCCGCCTCCGCCAGCTACATCATCTACTGGCTGCGCCAAGGCACCAGCACCGGCACCTGGATTCCCAAAGACGACGCAGGCTCTGCCGGGATCAATGAAACCCTGCTCCTCCCCGCGCATCGCTGCTTCTTCCTGAAAGTGCAGCCACGCTCCGGCCTGTCTCAATGGCAAATGCCACCCGTGCAACCGTGAGGAAGACACCAAGCCACATGAAGCCAGGATTTGCAGCCGATGACCACGATCAATCGCGGAGTTCGGGTTGAATTTACAGGCGTAGTTTTAGCGAGCTAAAGCCCGGGAGTACTTGGAGTTGGTCTCAGGGCCTGGTTTAGGTCTCTGTGCGATTGAGTGAAAATATGATGCGCTTGAGCCCTGAATGTTCGTCCACCTCACGCTCCACCCCGCAGCCTAGAAGCCGCTCCAGCATTTCGCATTCGATCTCTTGAATCAGGGGATACTGCTTCATCAAATCTCCATACGGACAGTGATAGTCCACCAATCTTAAGCCGCCGGTGCCGCTGACTTCGACCATCGACATGCAGCCATCTAAGGTACGCAGTCGTGCGAGGACGAGAGCTCGGTTTTCTAGCTCGGTCTCCATGGCGATGTTTTTGGCGTAGCGTTCAGCCTTAGAAGCAAAAAAGGCATAGAGTAACTTCTCGGGAGCGGTGAGGCCAAAAAGCCGCTCTGCATGAGTCAGCATCTCCAGCAGATGATCTGTGGTGGCGCTGGGGAACAAGGGATCTAAACGATTGGTTAGGCGATAAATCTTCTCGGGGCGACCATGCGGGACGGGGTGCCGCCAGGTATCGAGGTAGCCTTTTTCCACCATCGCATCACAATGCTGCTTCACACCCATGTAGCTCATTTTCATGAGAGCACAGAGCTCTTTCACGGTCATGCCTGGGGACTGCTTCAGATGCAGAATGATATCCAGCACGGGAGTGTGCAGGATGTCACGCAGGATGGGGAAGATCATAACGGCCAAAAAAGTCAGGCTAACGGAGATGCGTTTCTTTGCCAAGACTGACCGTGAAAAATCCCCAGAAAAGTTAGCGGCGGCGGCGCAGGCAGGTCAATCCCAGTCCCAGGAGGAGGAGCATGGCGCGGCTGGGTTCGGGTATAACCACAAGGATGCCATGACTGGCAAAGAAACTGGTGTCCCAACTGAACCCACCGCCGGAGATGTCTGGCAGATCCAGGTCAAAGCCGCTGTCGCTGGAGCCATCGCGGTAGGTATCTCCCAGGTTGCTAGAGAAAGAATTGCCTGAGATAGCGGTCCAGTCCATGAGATTAAAAATCTGCCCGTTGGCGGGAACAAAACTGGCGGATTGGACGACAATTTTGCCGCCTGTTTCCTGGGTGATGGTTCCGGTGATGTTGAGTTGATCGTGGTTGCCCAGGCCAGCGGCATTGGCCAAAACATAGGTCATGTAGCCGGGTGATCCTGGGGCATTGCCATCAAAGGAAGTTAGGCTGGTGAAGCTGGCTCCGGTGAGTTCTAGATTGG
>JAOZVT010000416.1 GCA_025869455.1 Prosthecobacter sp. | reverse complement strand
CGACATACCACTCGAAGTCCTTCCCAGCGGCCAATCCAGTCCATTCCAGAGAAGCCGTCGTCTCACCCGCCGCCAGCTCCACGGTTCCTAGTGGCACCCACTCCATCACAGCGGTCTGCATATCATAAGGCAGAACAAACTCACTGTTAGTGTCCGTTTCCGATTGATTCAAAGCGGGGGAATAGGTCTTCGCGGTGATCGTATTATTCGCAGGTGAAAAGATGAAATAGCGTAACCAGCCATCACCACCATTGGAGCGACCTTGGTAATCCTGGAGAACGCTATGAATCGTATGTCCGTCAAAGGTATCGGACCGCTGCCCTTCCCCGTGGATATGACCACCCAACATGAGGAACAAATTCTTATTGTCCTTCAGGTTATCATACAGAGCCTGCCCCATCGCGCTAAACGTGGCCGGATTCCCGGTATTGACCATCCAGTGACTAGTGATGATACCACGGCGTTCTGGATAGGCTTTTAGCAACGCATCCGCCCAATCCAGCACCAGAGGATCCGGCGTCGTATCATACTCCAAATGGATGATGAGGAAGTCCATTCCACCCGCGCTGAATAACTGGAAGTTATTATCATTATTCACCCCATAGTTACCGCCAAAATAAGGGCGACCCGCAAAACGATCCACACCAAAGTATTGGTTATAATAAGTCGTTGTTCCATCCGCATCGCCTCTTGGCGACTGGTCATGATTTCCTGGAGCTGCTCCCCAAGGAATGCCATAAGCACGCAGTGTCGTCACGGGCGTTTCCAGTCGGCTCAGCGCGTTATTCGCATTGTCCCACTGCTGCACGTAGGTATCCCCATCCTCCACGATGTCTCCTTGATGGGAAACAAAGGCCACATTCAGCGCATCCTTTTGAGCCACCACCCAATCTGTCTGACTGGTGAAATTCACCAAGCGATTGCCGCCTGTGTTTTGTGAGTAATACTGAGTATCCGGCAGTGTCACGAGCGTAAAATCTGCCGCAGGTGTTGTCGGCACTGTCTGACGACCATAAAACGTCACGGTCATGGCATCCCCTTCAGGATCTTCAATTGTAGCCTCCAGTGTCGTTTGAGCGCCAACAGCGGCAGCCTCGTTGGCAGGCGAGGTCAGCGTAATTGCAGGAGCCTTATTCGGATTCGGATTGATGACGATATTGACCGCAGGAGCGGAGGTCACTGCGGCACCCAAGGTATCCACCACACGTGCTGTCACGGCATAATTTCCGACCGCAGGCGGCACCCAATCAAAAGTGTAAGGAGCCTCTATATCTTCGCCCACCTTCTCGCCATCAATCATGAAATCCACACGCACCACACCACCATCACTATCTTCGGCAGTCGCCGCTATATGAACGGCATAAGGATAAAACGAATTGGCCCCTTCAGTGGGTGCTGTCAGAGTCACCGTAGGTGCATTATTCACTCCAGAAAAAGGTGCCCCATTCACCCACACTGGACCATTGGTCAGCGTCCCTTCAGGAGTAGCACCCGCAGAGTTTCCGGCAACCGTCCCGGTAGCTTCATTCAAACCATAACGTCCTACCAATCCTACCGCAGAAGCGATTTCATAATCCTTAGCCGCTGCAATCTCTGCCGCGCTACGCGCATAATTCCACACGCGCACCTCATCCAGGGTTCCAGCGAAAGCCCCTTCACGCACACCGGATGAATTCAGCGCCGTCCCCAAGCCGAAATGCTGAATGCTATCGTAGCGTGGCAAGGCACCATTCGTGGTCGTAGCTGACCCCACCTCGATACCATCCAGATAGAGCTTCCAAGTGCGTGCATCACCATCATAGGTCACCGCCGCATGATGCCACACTTCATCTTGAATCGCGGCATTCGTTGCCACCACGGGGAAATTCAGGCCCGAGGAGATCCCTGTGGCAGGGTAGGACTCAAAATCAGCCACCAATTGCCCTGAGGTATTGATGCCGAAGAAATAATTGCAATCCACGTTAGACCCATCGTTCTCGCCGCGCCCTTTACCAAAGAGCGGCACGCAACTCACACCGCCACTGCCAGAGCTAGACGTCAATCCGCCCGCTTCTTTGCGAAACCAGCACTCCGCCGTGAATCCGTTTGACGGAGGACCACCCACACTCAATTCAGGAGCGGCACCCATCGTCACATAATCATCCACCCCATCAAACCAAAGGGCCGCATTTGTCGGGGGATTCACCGGATCAAAAACCACCGTCACAGTGACACTGCCACTGCTGCCTTCAGCGCCCAGATTGTCCGTTGCACGGGCTACATAGGTGTAGCGTCCGGCAGGCAAATTCGTTTCCTCCAGAACAAACGGTGCGCTCGTATCCGTAGCCACCACCGTACCATTTCTCAGAAACTCCACCTGAGCCACGCCGCCATCATCTGCCGCCGTAGCCTCCACACTAAAGGCACCAGGAGTCACTGGCCTGGCTCCATCCACTGGCGCTGTGATCTGTACGCTCGGTGCCACGTTCGCACTGAAAGGCGATCCGATCGTCCACCAAGGCTGGTTCATCAAAGTGCCCGTGATCCCTCCTGCGGCGGTGCTTGTGATTGTGCTTCCCGTTCCCTCATTCATGGCCCAGCGGGCAACCAGCCCCGTGTCCGACACCACCTCTTCATTGATCTTTGCCTGAATCTCAGTCTGACTGCGGGCATAGTTCCAAATGCGCGCCTCATCCATGATGCCTTGGAAGTAACCTGAAGGTGCTCCCGTGGAGGTCATAGCTGTCGCTAAGCCTGCATGTTGAATGCTATCACTGCGTGGCACTTGCCCATCCGTTTGTAAGACAGCTTCCAAACTACCATTCAGGTAAAGTCTCCACTCCTTAGCACCACTGTCAAAGGTCACCGCCGCATGCTGCCAGACACCGATTGGCACTGGAGTGTTTCCTGACACAGGATGATTCAGCCCCGTGGCCATGTCTTCAAAATCTGCCGTCAGCACTCCCGAATCCGCGCGAACACCCAAGAAATAATTGCAATCCACGTTAGACCCATCGCTCTCACCACGTCCCTTTGTAATCAAAGGAACCGCCGAAACACCACCCGACCCCGTAGAAGCGGCAACACCTGTGCCATCACGCCGGAACCAACATTCCAAAGTGAAGCTATCCAGTCCCAGGGCACTGGTATTACCAAAGGTCACATAATTATCTGAACCATCAAAGAAGAGCCCATCCGTCCCCACCGGTGGCACCACATGCACTGTCACAGCAGGCGTGACACTGCTACCTTCAGATGAATCTATAGCCTTGGCAGTGAAGAGGTGTTTTCCTGGACTTGGGTTCACCACAGTGAACGCATAAGGCTCAGTCGTATCTTCTCCCAGCAGGGTAGCTCCATCATAAAACTCTACCTTTGTAATGGTCCCGTCACTATCGGCAGCCGTAGCGGTCAGCACCAAATCATCACCTTCAAAGCTAATGCTATCATTCGCAGGGCTGGTTAAAGTCACGGTTGGTTGAACATTGATCGCTGCCGCCGTGAAGAACGCGAAACTGAACATATCTTCAGCGTTCGTAGAACCATTCTGCAGTGCCGGTAAATTCACTGCTCCGCTTAAATCACGACTTTCAATGACCCACCGCGAGTTTGCTGCATCCCATTGGCTAGAAACAATGTTGTCGCCCGTATTCGTGCCTGCGCCTTCTGGACTCACGATCAAAACACCGGTGCTTTCATTTTGTCCAGGCATGGTCAGATACCATTGACCAGTGCCACCTTTGGTGAGTGTGAATGATCCACCCGCCACATCCGTGGTCGCATTGCTATTCACACGGCCCATGGCTACTAAGCTATTGGCTCCAGCGGAAGATACAGGCAGGTACACAAACGCCACCGGATCAGGCTCGTAGCTTGCTCCATTCGCTCCGTTGTCATGACAAATGATGGTGAAGGTTCCATCCGCATTCGCCCGGCTAAGGGCATAGTTGTCTTCGTCCTTACCACCGCACACCAGCAAGATACCATCCGCAGACGATCCATTCAGCGCGGTCAAATCCAGCGTGTATTGACCACTCGCCGTATTCTGAAACTCTTCACCATCGCCCAGATCAATGCCTGGTGATGCGATGAGAGAATTCAAGGCCGTGTTGTTTGTCGAATTCCGTGCAATCCCTCCCAGATAAGAAGAAAAAGGGAAGTACCCGAAACCCACATTCATATTCACTTCGTCTCCCTGCGCCGCACGCCACACGCCGATCTTATAGTTCGTGCTGCTTCCCGCATTGTTAGGTATCGCAGTAATCGTGGTGGCATAAAACAGGCCAAAAGCCTCCCCGCCTGCCGCACCACTATTGTCACGCCCGTTCTCAATCACATTGCTAATGACCACACCACTTGTCACATCATTGGTTTGGCCAAACAATACATCATAGTCGCCCCGATTACTCGCTGGTCCGAGTGTAAAACCCGAACTGCTGCCAGCGCCGATGGACAGGGTAATTCCACCCACCGTATCTGAGGTGTTGTTTTGAATGACATTCACATTCCCAAACTGCAAGGTCGGCGCACTGAGCAAAGTTGGGACACGCATCCCACTAAACGCGAGGGTAGGACGCAAAGAGCGAATCATGGGTGGGGGGAGGAGGGGGGAGTATTAGCGGAAAAGGATGTGCGGCTCGGCGCAGCGATGACGGACGCACTGGCAGGTGCTTTGCCCAAGGCTTGTTGAGCCTGCTCTAACAGTCGGCACATTGAGTGCGAGCCGCGTTCCAGAGTCGGCATCGCCAGAATATGATCGACCAAAGTTTGCCAAGCCTGATCGGCCTCGGACTTGCGCCCTGCTTGCGTCAGCAGCTCTGCACGCTTCGCCATCCAGGGCGTTTTCAGTTGAGTGTTAGCCAGCGCATCATCCAGGCGCTTCACGGCCGCATCATAGCGTTTCAAGGAGACTTCCAATTTAACGGCTTGATCCACCAAGGCTGCCAGCGGCCCAATGCGGCGCATCCCATCCTCCATCGCGGCCAGCGCACGTTCAGGCCCACCTGCAAGGTTCGCAAATTGCGCCAATTCAAAAACATGATCCGGCTCCACCTGAGGCAGCAACGAGTAGCCGTGCTGATAGTCTAAAAACGCATCCTCATTCAATTCCAGAGCCCCCAATACACGTGCCCGAAAAAGACGCGGAGTCCCCAGATTTGGATGCGCGTCAATGTATTCATTCAGGCACTGCCGCGCCTCCTTGAAGTGCCGACCTAACAATAAAGCACGACCACGCAAAAAATCGGACTCCACAGGCTCATGACTCAGCCGATCCGCCATTTCCAAATCCACCAAGGCAGTCTGCCAGTCTTCATGCTCCACATGCACATGTGCCCGACGGCGATAAAGCTCAGCATTGGTCGGCTGCTTCTCAATGTCTGCCGTCATGGCCACCACCAACTCATGGTAGGCCCCATGCCCCTGCACGCCTTCCGTACCTGTGATCACACACAGGAACAAGGCAACTGCCGCATAGGGATAAACTTTCCATTTCGTCATGGCGGCGGGTAAATGAACCATGCTGTCATTTCGCCAAGCAACAGTTTCGTCAGCCATTTGTGCTGCTCAGCTTCACCTCAATACCCACTCCTCATCCGTCCTTCATTTAGCTTGGTAAAGCCGCCTTTTGAACTGTCCGAATCCAGCTACCAAGCAAAAGAGTGTGACGATCAATTCACCTCCTCCCGTTCAAGCAAGATGCATCAAATACTGACTCTTTTTCAAAAGATAATCATTCATCTTCAGCGTTTTACTCTTCCCTCCGCTCAAAGGTTATGTTTGCCTGAAGCATGTTTCGAATATTGCTCATTGCCCTGAGCCTCACCTGTATCTCACGGGCCGATGACCTATTAGGGCAGAAGCCATTTCAATTCCGCCTTGTCCCCGGTTGGGCAGATCAAGCGCTTGCACAAGCCTCGGTCAAAAACGCCCATGCGTTAGCCTTCGATTCCAAACAACATCTCTTCCTACTCACGGACGAACCCAAAAATAACGTCCTTATTCTCGACCCTGAATCGGGTCGCTTGCTCGCCCAATGGACCGCGCGCATGCCAGGTGCCCACGGCATGGCCTTGATCAAGGAGGGTGCCGAGGAAGTTATCTACATCACCGACACAGTCCTTCACGAAGTTCGCAAACTCACCTTGGATGGCACCGAACTCGCCCGCTTCCCCTGGCCCAAGTCCAGCGGTCTCTACACCAAGAACACGGAGTACCGTCCTTCCAAAACCCTCCATCATCCACGTGGCGACTTTTGGGTGCTCGATGGTTACGGCAAAGACTACGTCCACCACTACTCAGCCACAGGCGACCTTCTTCAAACTTGGGGAGGCAATCTTGGAGAAGGTGAAAATCAACTTCTCCATTGGGGGCCTCATGGCGGGGCTCTGGATCTTCACAATTCCGCTGCGCCTTGTCTCATCATTGCCATGAGTGATCGTCAGGAAGTGAAGCGTTTCACCCTAGATGGAAAATTCCTAGATAAATTCTCCTTCCCGGGCGGAAATCCACGCGACATCGTCTTTGCTGAGGATCATTTGATCATGCCCCACCTAGGCGATCAATGGCCGCAGGACCGCAATGCCCCCGGCTTCATCAGCATTTTAGACCGCCAGTTTCACATCATTTCGAACATCGGCGCACCTCCTGCTGTTTATGATCATGACACTCTCAGGCCCATGAAAAGCGACGGTCATACCTTCATTCATCCCCACGCCGTCGCCATGGATGCCCAGGGCAATCTCTACGTCGCCCAATTCTCTTCACCCGCTGCTCCACTACTGAAACTACAACGCATCCGCTGATCAGTCAGCAATCTTGGCCTCACTCTTGCTATTTCAACTTTCAGCCAACCAACAAGGCTACAACCACCATGCTTTTTGACAATTACCAGCCGGAGAACTTCTTCGATGAGATGTTCACTGCAGACGGGACCACTCGCCCGCACTACCGCAGTGTCGCCGCCGCACTCAAGGATGTCGATGCCACCGAATTCCGCAACAAGCAGGCCGCCGTAGAGGCCTCCTTCATGCGCGGAGGTGTCACCTTCACCGTTTACAGTGACTCCCAGGGCACAGAACGCATCTTTCCCTTCGATTGCGTCCCTCGCGTCATCGCTGCCGAAGAATGGGAGATTGTTGAAAAAGGCCTCATTCAGCGCATCACCGCACTGAACCTCTTCCTGCATGACATCTACCATGATCAAAAAATCATCAAGGACCGCGTCATCCCTCCTCAGTATGTTCTCAGCGCCAAACATTTCCGCCGCGAATTCATGCACATTGAGGTGCCAAAGGACATCTATGTCCACATCTGCGGCAGTGACCTCATTCGCGACAAAGATGGCCGTTACCTCGTCCTGGAAGACAACCTCCGCTGCCCCTCTGGTGCCAGTTACATGCTGGAAAACCGCGCCGCACTGAAGCGCACCTTCCCAGAACTTTTCAAAGCCAGCGGCGTCCACTCCGTCAGCAACTACCCAGCGGAATTGCTCAAGGTGATGCAGTATTGCGCGCCGAACAATTTCAAATCCAACGACGCCCCAAACTGCGTCCTCCTCACCCCTGGCGTTTACAACAGCGCCTACTTTGAGCACGCCTTCCTGGCCCGCCAAATGGGTATCCCCATTGTTGAAGGCAGAGACCTCGTCGTCCGCGACTTTAAAGTGTACATGCGCACCACCGCAGGCCTCGTCCGAGTGGATGTCATCTACCGCCGCATTGACGATGACTTCCTTGACCCGTCCGTCTTCCGTCCAGATTCACTCCTTGGCGTCCCTGGACTCGTCAATGCCTACCGTGCAGGCAATGTCAGCCTCGCAAACAGCATCGGCACAGGTGTAGCCGATGACAAAGTGGTGTACTACTTTGTGCCTCACATGATCAAATACTACCTCGGCGAAGACCCCATCTTGCCAAACGTAGATACCTATCTGGCCTCCGAACCTCAAGATTGCGCCCACATCCTGGCCAATCTCGACAAACTTGTGGTCAAATCTGCCAACGAAGCTGGTGGTTACGGCATGCTCATGGGCCCGTGGGCATCCAAGGCAGAAATCGAAGAATTCCGCAAATTGATCGAAGAAAATCCGCGCAACTTCATCGCTCAAAATCCGATCTCACTCAGTCGCCACCCCACCTTGGCGGGTGAGCAATTTGAAGGTCGTCACATTGACCTTCGTCCTTACATTCTCTACGGAGAAAAAATCGTCGTCACTCCAGGCGGACTCACCCGCGTGGCGTTGAAAAAAGGTTCACTCGTCGTCAACAGCTCCCAAGGCGGGGGCTCAAAGGACACTTGGGTGCTCAGGAATAAGATCCCGGAATGAGGCAGCGGATTCAAACCAACCTTCCCCGACTCACAACCCTCCTTCCTAACTTTCTCGACCATGTCCAAAACCCCTCCGACCCAAGAAGAAGTCGCCCGGCATAAACAAACCAATGTCATGCTTTCCCGTGTTGCGGGCAGCCTGTATTGGATGAGTCGTTACCTCGAACGCGCCGAAAACCTTGCCCGTCTCGTCGATGTCAATTTGCAGATCTTGCTCGATTTCGGCCAAGTCTCTGACGAAACCATGAAGGAGCATTGGATTCCCATCCTCCGTTCCACAGGAGATGAAAGCACCTTCTTCCAACTCTATGAAGTGGCAGATAGTGAGAGCGTCATGGAATTCGTCACCTTCCGACCAGAGAATCCCAATTCCCTGCTCTCCTGCATTTCCAGTGCCCGTGAGAATGCCCGCCAAGTTCGCGACCAGATCTCCAGTGAAATGTGGGAGGTGCTTAATGACGCCTATCATTTCATCAAAAACAGCAATGCAGAAACCGTGTGGGACGGCGGCTCCAGCACTTTCTACGATCAGATCAAATACTACTCCCATCTCTTCCAGGGCATCACCGTCTCCACTTTCTCTCGCAACGAGGGATTCGAGTTCATTCAGTTCGGCAAATACCTGGAACGGGCGGATAAAACCACCCGCTTAATGGACATGAAATACCACATCCTCCTGCCCAAGGTCACGGATGTGGGCGGTGCCGTGGATGCGGCCCAGTGGCAGGCCGTCTTACGCTCCGCAAGCGCGGTCGAGCCCTACCGCCGTTTCTACGTCGCTGACATCCTCTTTTCCAAAGTCATCGAATTCCTCATTTTTGAAGATACTTTCCCACGCTCACTCATGTTCTGCTTAGAGCAGATGGATGACTTTGCCCATCTCATCGCCGACACGCCCGCTGGTGAATACCGCAGCGATGGCGAACGCCGCTTTGGCAAATTCCTGAACAATCTCCACTTCACCAACGCTAAGGACATCATTCAGCGTGGTGTCCATGAGTTCCTGACTGAAGTGCAGATCGAAATCAGCGCCTTTGGTGAGCACCTTTATACCACCTTCATGTATCACCCTCCTGTGGACATGCAGGCAGAAATCCTGTTCCATCAACAACAGGAGCAGCAGCAGCAGTGAAAGTAAAGCAGACAGCCTCTTTCAAGAGAGACTCGTATCCATAGTGTTTCTTGCAAATAGCCTTTGAATTTGCCAGAAACACCGCACCTATAACTCACCTTTCCCCTTCTGCCCTGCCCTTTTTTTGATGCCCGAATCTCTCCCCAACATCCCCTCTGAAGGAATGCGCCTCCGCGTACGTCACCTGACGCGCTTCCACTACGATGGCCCAGTGTTGGATAGCTACAATGACGCCAAACTCTGCCCCGTTTCAGATCCCCTGCAACGGTGCGCGGCTTACAATTTGCGACTGGACCCCGATGTTCCCATTCATACGCACCATGACTTTTACCTGAATCGGGTGGATCATTTTGAATTACACACACAACATCTTTCTTTAGAAGTCGAATCAAACTCCCTGGTCGAAACTCGCCTTGATCAGCGGGGAGCTGCACCTACAGGACTCACCCTTGAATCCCTCCACGGCCCCGGCGTGAACGAAAATTACTTCGACTTCATCGTCGAATCCAAATTCGTCAGTCAAAATGTCGCCATCTGGAAGGAAGCTGTGGACATCGTCGGCCAAAGTGTCACGGACATCTGGGCAGATGCAGTCAAACTGGGGCAGCATGTCCACAGCGTTTTCGCCTACGATCCCGACTGGACCCACGTCCACACCAATGCTGCCGAGGCCCTCAAAGACCATCGCGGTGTTTGTCAGGACTACGCTCACGTCATGATCGCCCTCTGTCGTAGCCAAGGCATCCCCGCCCGCTATGTCAGCGGCTACTTTTTCAATGGCAAAACAGGCGACGAAAACGAAGCCTCACACGCCTGGATGGAAGTCTTCCTCCCCGGTTACGGGTGGAAAGCCTGGGATCCCACGCACAACCGCGAAGCCGACACCCGTTACATCAAGCTTGCCATTGGTCGTGACTACGATGACGCCAAACCTGTTTCTGGTCGCTTCCGTGGCAAAGGCAAACAAAGCCTCGAAGTCATCGTCCAGATCCGCCAAGCCTAGAGGGAGCTTCTCAAAGAAGCAGTTGATTGCATAGCATCTCTGAAACTCGTCTAAGCTGGCAATGGATTCGCTCCGCGAGTGTAGCCTGTTTGATCAAAGATCACCCACGCATCAAAGTCTGAAAAGCTTTGTGCATTCAGCGGAATATAAGACCTATTTTTCTGGCTACCTGTACGCAGTAAAACCGCCCCCATTTCAGCCTTCGGCAAGCCCTGCCCCAGATGGGTGGGGATAAAGCGTGTAGGCCCCGGTAATGCTGCCAGCTTAGCCTCCAGGGAACCTGCTTCAGGTTCACCTATTCCATTGGCTTCGGAAACACGCAGGGCTGAGCCAATGACCGCATAACGACCGCCCAGCATCTCATGCACATGTGCCCCTGCAGGCCACCATTGGCAAACCTGCGGTCCCATGGCGAGTTCCACCTTTCCACGCTGGAGATGCGCATTGTGAGCAAAGGCCATCACCTTTCCACGCCCCTGCTCACAGGCCAGGATATACACCAGATTATCCGCCATCATCGCATCTCGCACACTCAGCCCCGCCGTGTAGCCAGTATCCCGCGCCAAAGCCATGTAAAAATTCAGCAACTGCCGCACCACCGTTACATCATGCAGCGCCTGCGCATAAAATTCGCGACAGCTCCCCTTCACCCATTCAGGTCGGCGAACCTGCAATTCAGTCATCAAATCTTCAGTCTCCGCTCTCAACGCTGTCACCGCTGCAAGTAGATCTGCTGACTGCACAGGATCACGCCAAATCATAGGGTTTTCCCAGGATGCATCTTCACCCAAATGAGGTAATATCCGCTCCCGATACCTCAGTTCCGTTGCAGGGTCTATCTTCGCAAAAAAATCCAGAATACCCTCCAGCACATGCCGAGGGCTCGCAGGCCCAGCCGTCGCCAAAGGAAGATCAAAGCCGTAAAAACGCAGCTTCACCTCATGCGCCGGATCCTCATTGTAGGCTCGCATCCACTCCACCAGCTCCCGGTTTGCCTCGATTTCGCCAAACCCATGACTGAACCCCAGATGGCAAGCCTCCTCAGAAGTCGCCGGACCTTGCCCAGCGAGGTATGCATTCAGCAACCGCCCACGCGTAAAGCTACTCTCCATCGCAATGGTCCGGTAACCATGCGAGGCCACCAAGTGCTTAAAGAGCCGATTCCGAAACAGCAGCATTTCTTCCCCGCCATGCAGCGCCTCGCCAAAACCCAATAAATCCACATCATCTCCAAGAGCATGAACCAAAGCCTCCAACGCAGCCGAATCATCGCTCAGAGAAACTGCCTCCTTTAACATCCACTCATCCAAAGTTGCATGCATCCACCAGATTGAAACAACTCCAACCAAACACAACAAAATCTCCGCTACGGAATTGATCATTAACTCCAGCTTCACCTTTGCCTGAACTGTGTCATTGCCACGCCGCCCCCACCTTGCTACCAATGCAACTGCATGACGCGCACTCGTTGGATCATCGCCTGCTCTTGGCTCCTGCTGTTCTGGCTCTTCGCCGGCACAGTCTGGGCTCCTGCGATCCAACGCCGTTTAGAAGAAAAGGCCGCCGCTTTGGTCCAAGACATCCAAACAGGTCACGAGCCCATCTCCATTCACTTCAGTGGACAACAAGCCATCCTGAAAGGCAAAGTGCGTCATAACGACCAAAAGCAAGCTCTCGAAAACACCATTGCTGAAAAGCTACGTGTCCCAGGTTTCCTCTCCGCAAACCTGAATCCCGTTATCCAACTGCGCAGCGAAATAGAACTAGCCCCCTATCCTCCAGGTTGGCTACTG
>JAOZVT010000415.1 GCA_025869455.1 Prosthecobacter sp. | reverse complement strand
CTTCCCAGTCGAAGAAGAAGAAGAAGTTCTTCCTTAATTGATCTTACCCTCCAAGAGGGTTTGCGAAGTTAAGTTTCCCCATTATTTCGCCATCTGCCTCCGTGCAGATGGCGATTTTATGTTTCCAGACCAATCAAATATTTAGAAATGAAAGTATCCCCCAAGCTTTGGCTGACCTTTATTGCACTGCTGTCTGTTGGCACGGTAACGTTCTTTTTCATGGCGGCAGGTCCTGATTCCGCCACTCAGTCAGCTAGACCCAAATCACCTGAGCGCACAAATCCAACGGTGGAGGTTCAGCCTAGTTTGAATTTGCCATCGCCTACGTCTGCGACCGTTGCCAATTCATTAGAGAACCCGCCAGCGGCTGAAAAAATTGTGGCCCCTTCAAGCCAGCCCCCAGTGAAGAAAGAAGAGATTCTTTCTGTCATTGAGGAAGCTTCTATTTCCTACAGCGCCGAAGAGTTACCCAAAATTCAGCCCTATCTCTCGCATCCTGATCCAGAAGTCCGGGCCGCCGCGATCCAGGGCATGATCACCATCGGAGAACCAGCGGCGGCACCTATTCTGCGAGCTGCAGCGCAACTAGCAGCCAGTACGGAGGAAGCTAAAGCTATGAAAGAAGCCGCTGACTACGTAGAACTTCCTCCTGGTAGCATGCTCAAAAAATGAGGTACCGAGCATCGCGAATCTTGGAATAGATTCACGCGACTGATGTGCCATGCAGCCTAGGAATCTTTGCATTTTGCGGCTTCTTTTTCTTTGAATTGAAAATAATTGACCTTCGACTAAAGGAACTTCATAGTTTTCACTTGGTTTAAATTAATATTTTTAATATGAAAACAAACTGCATGTCCCTGGTGGTAGCTGCTCTTCTCTCCATACCTCTTGCAGGTTTGGCTCAGATTCCTGGCTCGGTATCAAATGCTGTCTTTAGCCTAACCTTTACATACACCGCACCAGGAACAGTGTTAAAGGATTCAGAAACAGGAAAACCCCTCAAAGGTGAAGAAGCTGGACCCACCTATTCCAATGAATGGCACATCAGCAACGAAGCAAAGGGTACCGAAGAGAACACTTACGAATACGTGTCAAAAACATTGACTCAGAAATTCGGTAACAAAGAACTTCTGCTGGCATTGATTGAGGCAGGTGTCCTTCCTGAATACGGAAAGGAACCTTTCATCGCTGGCTGGTCCATCGTTTTGGTGAATGGCTCTTTTACTGACGAAGGCGGCTATACTC
>JAOZVT010000414.1 GCA_025869455.1 Prosthecobacter sp. | reverse complement strand
CAAACCGCTCAAGGCCCTACTCGTCGCTGGTGGCTGCTGCCATGATTATGCTCAGCAGCATGAGATCCTGAGCAAGGGCATCCAGGCACGCGCCAATGTGCAGGTGGATGTGGTGTGGACGGATGACAAATCCACCAATCCTCCCCTGCCCCTTTATGACAATCCGGATTGGGCCAAGGGTTACGACATCATCATTCATGATGAATGTGCCGCTGGCAGCCGAGACCTCGCCACGCTGAAGCGCATTTTGGATGTGCATAAGACCATCCCTTCTGTGCAACTGCACTGCGCCATGCACAGCTTCCGCACAGGCACAGATGATTGGTTCAAGCACCTCGGTATTCAATCCGCCTCTCACGGTCCGCAGCAGCCGATTGCGATCACCTTTGTGGACAAGGACCACCCGATCACCAAGTCTCTAGCGGACTGGACCACGATCAAAGAAGAGCTGTATAACAATATCAATGTCTTCGATGCGCATCCGCTGGCGATGGGCAAACAAACGATCAAACAAAAGGATGGCACCACTCAGGACGTGGAATACATCGTTGCTTGGACCAATGAAAAAGTGGGAGCACGGAGCTTCAGCACCACCATCGGCCACAACAATGAAACCGTGTCCGATGCCCGTTATCTGGACCTGCTGACACGCGGCCTGCTCTGGGCCTGTGACAAGCTCACGCCTGAATACCAGACACCCTTCAAAGGCCAAAACAAAGTCACTTTTGTCAAAGGCAATCCTGAGCCACCGAAGGCCCAGCCAAAACCCGCCGCAGCCACACCACCACCTGCCCCGAAAGACGCGACTCTGGTCACCCTGACGGCCAGCAGTGAGGAATCGAACAAAAACAACTTCGCCTGGCGCGCGGTGGATGGCGATGAACAGACCCGCTGGTGCTCCAGCAGTGGCGAGTACCCACAGTGGCTCCAGCTTGAACTGGAGAAACCCCAGCCCATCACCAGCATCAGCACCACCTGGGAAAACAACGGTGTCTATCAATACAAGATCGAAACCTCTGCGGACGGCAAGGCCTGGACGACTCAGGTGGATGCCAGCAGCAACACCAAAGGCGCGCCTTACAACCACGATTTCGCCAAAGCGGATAACATCAAGTTTGTCAAAGTTCAGGTGCTCGGCAAAAACGGCGGCGGCTGGGCCAGCATCCGTGAAGTGAAGCTGAAAGGCCCCGGCATCAAGGTTCTGGCACCGAAGATGAATGCCGCACAGCAGGCCACCGCCGCGAAG
>JAOZVT010000413.1 GCA_025869455.1 Prosthecobacter sp. | reverse complement strand
AATGATCTGGCCGAGCGGTCCCTGGCTTCCTATGCGGTGGTGGAGGATGATTTCCTGATCCGCACGGAGAGTCATCTGTGGCGGGTGGGGAAGTGAGGTCGAGTGCCTATGTGTTCCGTGGGATGGATACAGGCCGTCTATTCATCTGCCGCGTGAGAGAGTGTATGAAACACTGGGATCAAAGATTACGGTCATGCGGGTGTGGATGGTCTTTCTTCCCAGCGCGCCAGTAACCAGAGAACATCGGCGAGGCGGTTGAGATAGCGGACGACTTCGGGATTGGGAACTTCTTGCTCGGTGCCGATGAGATCTACGACGTTGCGTTCGGCACGGCGGCAGGCGGTGCGGGCGAGGTCGGCATAGGCTCCGCTCATGACTCCTGCTTCGCCGGGAAGGGCCCAGCCTTTGAATTGGAGGGCACCACCTGCTTCCAGCTTGGCTACCCATTCGTCCAGCCATGTCACATGGGAACTGGCAAAAGGTTTGTGCGTGGCGGCGTAGCGTTCTTCAAGGCCGATGGGCGTGGCCAGTTCTCCCATGAGGCTGATGAGGAGGGGCTGTACGGTTTCGACGATCTCCCGGGTTTCGGGTTTGAGTGCGGCGACACGCAGGGGGCCGAGGGCAGCGTTGAGTTCATCCACGGCCCCGAGGGCATGGACGCGGGGGTGGGATTTGGAAAGGCGCTGACCAAAGAGGAGATCGGTTTCTCCTTGGTCGCCGCGACGGGTGGCGATGGACATGAGGCTGTGTTTACGATTGGGAAAGCCGATGCGGCTTACTCTTCGTCGTCGTAGTCTGGGATTTCACGTCCGCCGACGGTCTTCTTTTTCACGGGGGAGATGTTCCGGTGGACCCAGACGCTTTGCATCATGCCGACGAGGAAGAGGGTGACGATCATGAAGGTGCCCCCGTAGCTGATGAAGGGCATGGGCAAGCCGATGACGGGGAGCATGCAGAGATTCATGCCTGCATTCTGGAAGGTGTGGGCAAAGAACATGGTGACGATGCCTACGACGATGAGTCGCCCGACTTGATCCCGAGAATAAAAGGCCATGAAGATGCCTTGGATGAGGAGCAGGGCGATGCCAGTCAGCAGGAGGACGGCTCCGCGAAAGCCAAATTCTTCACAGATGACGCCGAAGATGAAGTCACTGAAGGCTTCTGCTTCGGGGAAGAAGGTGCGGTGGATGCTGCGTTGATCGGGGACTTTTTCTGAGAGGGGGCCTTTGCCTTCAAAGCCTGCGGAG
>JAOZVT010000412.1 GCA_025869455.1 Prosthecobacter sp. | reverse complement strand
ATTTTGATCAGCGAATTGGAACCCCATCCCGCCGCTCAAACTTTTGTCCCTGGGACTGAGTGGAAACTCGGTGGATTAAAGATCAGCTCACGCGTGACCACGGGTCATTCTAAAGGTGCGACCACCTATGTCATCGAAGGTTTGGCAAAACCCGTCGCCATTGTGGGAGATGCCATTTTTGCCTGCTCCATGGGCGGCGGTGCCGTGTCTTATACAGATGCCTTAGCCACCAATCGCGCCCAAATCTTCACCTTGCCGGAGGACACCGTGATTTGTCCAGGTCATGGCCCCATGACCACAGTCGGGGAAGAGAAGAAGCACAATCCTTTCTATCCTGAGTTTAAATAACGCCCTTCGCGCATCTTCTGAAAAGGAGATGGTAAGTTTAGGCTCGTTTCGTCGTTGGAGTCTGGCTACAACCAGTATTCCATGAAGAAACTCATTGCCCCACTCGTATGCGCCGCTCTTGCGACCGGCCTTTATTTTGCCAATGCTGCGGACTCGCCCGTTAAGCCGTTGCGCGTTTTGATTGTCGCAGGTGGCTGCTGCCATGATTACGAACATCAGCAGACCATCTTGAAAGATGGCATTGAGTCTCGGCTTAATGCGATCGTGGACGTGGCTTACAATCCAGATAAGACTACCAAGGCTACTTTTGAAATCTATAAAGCCAAAGATTGGGCCAAAGACTTCGATGTCATCATTCACGATGAGTGCTCTGCGGATGTCACTGATCCAGCCTACGTCGCCAATATTCTCGATGCTCATAAAGCGGGTGTGCCTGCCGTGAATCTGCATTGCGCCATGCACAGCTATCGCTGGGGTAACTTCAAAGAACCTGTGGCCGCAGGCTCTGATAACGCGGGCTGGTATGAATTCATCGGCATTCAGTCCACCTCTCATGGTCCCCAGTCCCCCATCGACATCACCTTCACGGATTCCACCAACCCGATCACCAAAGGTTTGGAAAACTGGACCACCATCAATGAAGAGCTCTACAACAACGTTCAAATCCTGACCGCTAAAGGAGTGGCCAGTGGTCGTCAAATGCAGTTGCCACGTGTGAAGAAAGGCCAAAAGGCGGATCCAAATGCCGTGGCTACGGAAGCCAATTCCGTGGTCGCCTGGACGAATGAATACGGTCCAAAGAAAACCCGTGTTTTCAGCACCACCATCGGTCACAACAATGAAACCGTATCCGATGCGCGTTATCTCAATCTGATCACTCGCGCACTTCTTTGGACGAC
>JAOZVT010000411.1 GCA_025869455.1 Prosthecobacter sp. | reverse complement strand
GATCGCTCGCCGCGCTGGTGGAGAACCAGTGGGATTGGTGCGTTCGCCCGACGAGGTGGTCTTTTTGGCTTTCGATGCCTCAATCAAAAGGTTGGTCGAATTGCATATCTTACGCAGTGGTCGCACCTTGGATTCCGTGGCCAAGAAATCGGCCTTTGATCGGGCGAAGCAAGCTTCAGAGATTCGGGGACCTGCCTTCATGCGGATCCTGGATGTCGGTGAAGACCAAGGTCTGGTCTATTACACCAGCAATCTTAACGATGGTGAATTCATCGAAGATTACGTACAGCGTCGTGGTCCTCTTCAGCCATCCACGGTCTTTTCCTTGGTTTTCCAACTGCTGGACGACTTGCTCCAGCTCAAGAATTATCAGCGCCTAGTCTCGCAGATGCGTTTGGACCGAGTGGTGATGACCACTTTGGAAGACACCTTCCTTCAGCTGCGCATTTACGATTACGGACTCTCCTCAGTTGAGGGTGAAGAAGGCTCTGGCTCCAGATCAGTGATTCAGATTTGTGAGCTGATGTTTCTCATGCTTACGGGCAAAAAATTCGCGGGTGATAATCCAGACCGTTATCCTTCCCTGACTTCTTTGCCGATGAACCTGCGCACGACCATGCGCACAGCTTTGACGGACCCTGAGAATTGCCCGATATCCATCAGCCGAGTGCGTGATGATGTGCGTGAGGCCATCGGTGCCTTGGTCAGCAGCATCCATGCCCGCAATCCGCGCAAGCAATTGGTGGTGATCATTGCCCTGCAACCACGTTCGCAATTGCAGGATCTGCTTTTGGAAAACGTCCCTGTGGAGATCATTTTGGGAAATCGCTTCCGGGTCGAGGGGGAAGATGATGTCCGACGCTATCCTTTTTCCATTCCTTGCTTCAATACCAAAAATGATCAGCCAGTGACGGTGCACATGCTGCCGCCTTCACGGATCGTGGATAAGACGCAGTATGAGGCGGTGCCACTCCAGATGTGGCGCTTCAATGCGGACAAGCATCCGAACATTCTGCGCAGCCTCAGTCTCTGGGAGAGTCCAGACTGGACCTTCCTGACGGAAGAGAGAGAACCTGGTTTCTCCTTGAGTCGCCTTCTGGCAGAGCGCATCACCTTAAACCCGCAAGAAGTCGCCATCCTTTTGCGCCAAGTCCAGGCAGGTCAGGAGCAGGCTTTAGAATGTGGTGTCCAGCGTTTGGATTTGCACCCCTCGAACATCGTTTTGCGAGTGGGTAAAAACGGACCGCTTTTGACGCGTGAGCATGATCGTTTGATGCAAAAGCGTCTGGATGCCTGGCCTCCTTTTCATGTGAAACTGCGTGCTCACCTGACCATGCGGAATCTCTATGAACCACCGCTTGTGGACAAACCAGAGCATGGGGAGCACGTGGAAGCGCATCTGGCAGATCGTGACTATCGCAGCCGTGCCTTGGTCGCTCTAGCGGCCTATCTTTTAACGGGCCAGCGCCAAACACGTGGCGTTTCCAAATTCCCCGAGGCGACTCCAGAATTGCTGGCAGACTTTGTTCGTGAATGCCTCGAGAAATCAAAGGATCACGGGCAGACGCCTAACCCGCTGGACTTTATTCTGCAATTTGAAGGGTTGATGAATGCGACCACGTCAGGGCCTGATTTGGCGACTCGCCTACGCGGTGCAGCAGTGCCCCTGGAAGAAATGGAAAGCGTGGGCAGCGTGTCTGACTTTGACAATGAATGGGGCGGCGACTCTGGTGACGACGAGGACGCGGCTCCAGTCATGCCGATTTCGCGAAAACTGAAACCGACCGATTTTAGCAGTCGTTCTTCGAAGAAAGGTATCGGTTGGCCCGTTTGGGCTGCTGCCGCTGCGGTGCTCCTTACTTTTGCTGGCTGGTGGTTATTCTCGGGTGACACATCTGCTCCACAGAAGGTCGCGGCGGAGATTGCGCCGCAGAAAGAACCTGAAGAGGTAGAGGCCAAGCCTGAGCCTGCCAAACCTGCTGCGGCAGATACAAGCCCAACGCCTCCCGCTGTGCAGCCAGCAACGCCAGCTTCACCCCTTCCAATGTCCGTGCCGGTTGTGGCTAAAGTCGAGCCTGCCACAGATGTCGTGATTCCGCTGCCTCCAGACGAACAACCCAAACCGAAGGTGGTGGTCAAAACGTCGCCTGTTGAAGCCAAAGTGGAGGCCCTGCCGCCAAAACCGGAACCTCCCTCAGTGCCTATCCCTGCTGAAAAACCGGAGAAAATTTCCAGCACCGTGACCGCTAAAATGCCTACGCCGGAAGTGAAACCTCAGCCCGAAGCGCCAGCTCCTGCCACGCCTCCTCCTGCACCAGCTTCAGAGCCTGAGACGAATCCCGTCATCATTCGGAAAGCCATCCTCCCGACTCCAGAAGAGATTGCCAAATACAAACAAAGCTTGGTCAAACCTCCAGCACAGTTGCCAGCTCAGGTACAACCCGATGCTCCAGCGGATCGGCGAATGGGGGCCATCCCCACCATCAATGTGGCGCAGCCACTCAAGCCTGCCGAGGCTCAAAATCGGCGCTAATCTCGTTTAGCTCCTCTCGATCCAGCGATAAGCAGTGAGAGAGTTTTTCCAAAAGTATTTCTCGGCTGCGTCTAGCCCTTTCGCATGGAAATATTCAGAGACCATGTTGAATACTGCTTCATAGGGTGCGCCACGGTCTGACACCGGCCAGTTACTGCCATAAATCAGTCGGTCTGCTCCAAAGCTATCCCAGAGATGATCCAGGATGGGCAGATAGTAGTCAGTCTCCTGCGGAGCTTGGCCTTCCGGTCCTTTGACTTGTTCCATGAGACCAGAGACCTTCATGAAAACATTCGGCTGGATTGCCACCTTTTGAATGTTGGTCTGCCACTCCGGCTTCAAGGCTTTCGGGTCGCCAGCGCTGCCGACATGATTGATGACAATCCGCAGGTCGGGTACATCCGCCGCCAGTTTGGCGGCGAGGGGCAGTGTGTCTGGTGGCCCGTTGACATCCAGTTCCAGCCCATAGTCTGCCAGTCGTTTGGCACCGGCTAAAACTTTGTCCTCATTGGCGTTTAACTGCACCAAATTCCCGCGCCAGCGTACTCCGCGAAAAAGTGGATTGGCCGAAAAGCGCTTCAGATTGGCCGCGAAATCAGGGTCATTCGGGTCCAGATTACCCACGAATCCGACGATGCATTTCTCCTGGGCCGCCAGATCTAAAATCCATTGGTTATCCTCGACCCACGGGCTGGCCTCCACGATCACCGTTTCGCGGATGCCGAGCGGATTCGCCAAGGCTTTCCAGTCTGCGGGCATGACTTTACGGTGCAGGGGCGTTCCCTTGGGAGGCCAGGGCACGCCCTCTGGCCGGGTGGGATCATAAAAATGTGTGTGAGTATCAATGACCCGCATGCTGGCCTGCACTTGGTTTTTTCCCAGAGCAGGAAGGGCGCTTCCCAGAGCGGCGGTTTTGAGAAAATGACGGCGATTCATGAGCCGACTATGCAAGGAGTCCATTCGCCGAGAAAAGACAAAAAACATGAACCTACCGGGAATTATTGAGCGGTTGCCTCAGCCTCAGCCTCGTATTATATGTAGGTTCGTGTGAAGATACCTCTGGGTAGGCACACCTGTTTGAAATGGAAATCCAGCAATTTCTCTACTTGGCCGCGACAGTCGTGTTTGCGGTTGCCTGCCGTACTTTTGATAACCGTTTCCTGCAAAAGCTAGGCTGGCTGGCCTATTTAGGGGCTTCTTATTTGGGCGGCTACTTCCTCACGGGCAGTCATGCAGCGGGTGCCTTTGGCATTGCACTTTGGTTCATGCTGCCTTGGCTGGAGATCGTGGGCCGCGTGCGTCAGCTCCGTTTTCCGATCAAAAGTGAAGTGAAACATCGCTTTCCGCCCTCGCGTGAAGTTTTTCCTGACTTGGCTGAACTCAGCCGGGAGACGGAGTCAGTAGGCTTTGTCGAAGCAGGGGACACCGGCTGGAAATGGAGTGAGACCGACCATTTCATGCGTCTGTTTTACAATTCAGAGATGCGCACCCAGGCCTCCATCGCCCTTGCGCAGCAGGGTGAATTTGCCTTTTCTTATGTGAGCCTCACCTCCCGCACAAAGGATGGTGTGACCATTACCACCACGAACTATCCTTTTGCGCCGACTATGCAGTTTTCTCCGCAGCAGCGGGTGAATCGCCAAGTCTATGCGGAGTCCATGGAGAAACTTGTGGCCGCCCACCAGGCTTTTTTGGCAAAGAATGAACTCAGTGGGGAGTTGGAGGAGCTGGATACTGAGGAGCTTTCCAACTACATCGAACGCGACATGAGCGCGCAGATTGATCACAACATCACCATTGGGGTGATCGAGCCAGCCGGAGAAGGTGTTTTCCGCTACTCCTGGCGCGGTTGTTTTTATCTCTGGTTTCAGGTCGTGAAGGACATGATCCGGGTTTGAATTGGCTTTGCCACTTGGCAACCCCATCTCCTTTGTGGTAGAGCGCGCCATGCCCAGACACGACGGCCGCGCATTCGACCAACTCCGCCCCATCGAGTACATCCTCGATATCGCCCCTCACGCCACAGCTTCCGTGCTGATTGCCTTTGGTGACACACGCGTTATTTGCGCGGCCACCATTCAGGATGAAGTCCCCCGCTGGATGAAGGCGCAGAATGTTCCTGGCGGTTGGCTCACGGCTGAGTACTCCATGCTCCCCTACTCCACACTGGATCGCAAAGATCGTGACAGCAGCAAGGGCCGTCCCGATGGGCGCAGCATCGAAATCCAGCGCCTCATTGGTCGCAGCCTTCGTGCCGTGGTGGATCTGAAGAAACTCGGCCAGCGGACTCTCTGCATTGATTGCGATGTCCTTCAGGCAGATGGCGGTACTCGCACGGCTTCCATTACCGGAGCCTGCATTGCCAGCGCCATTGCCTTCAATCGTTTGCTGGAAAAAGGCAAGATCACCCAGCAGCCCATGACTAAAAAAGTCGCGGCGATCAGTGTTGGCGTCCTGAAAGGGGAAACCTTGCTGGACCTCTGCTACGTGGAGGATCGTGATGCCGACGTGGACTGCAACTTGGTGCTCACCGACAAAGGCGACTTTGTCGAAATCCAGGGCAGTGGTGAAGAAGCCACCTTCAGCCAAGCTGAACTCGACGCCATGTTAAGTGTGGGCCGCAAGGGCATCATCGAACTTTGCGCCATCCAGCAAGAAGCCATCGAAAGTGCCATGAAGCCTGCGCAGCCGAAGGATTTGCAAAAGCTAGCCGCTTTCTTCGGGAAGAAGTAAGAGGCCAGCTTTCGGCCTAACTTATTTTTCGGAAAGCAAAAACTTCTTGGCTTCCGCTAGGTGACTAAGCTGCTCTTCGGGCAGCTTAGGATACTTCAGCTTCATGCCCTGCATCTCATGCAGGATCGCTGCGCTGACGATCAGGCGCATGTTTTTCTTATCGTCAGCAGGCACGACATACCAGGGGCACTCTTCCGTGCCTGTCTTCTGGATCGCATCTTCATAGGCGTGCATGTATTCATTCCAGAAGCCGCGTTCCCTGACGTCACCTTCTTCAAATTTCCAGTTCTTGCTGGGCGTATCGATGCGAGCCAGGAAACGTTTCTTTTGTTCCTCTTTGGAGACGTTGAGGAAAAACTTCAAGATGCGGATGCCATTGCGGTGGCAGTAGGCTTCAAAGTTACGGATGTCCTTCAGGCGATCTGCAAAGAGCTTATCAAAGTTCTTGGTCGTTTTCTCCGGCAGGCGCTGGATTTTCATGACGATCTCAGGATGCACGCGGCAGACCAGCACTTCTTCATAGTAGCTGCGGTTGAAGATGCCAATGCGTCCGCGCGGCGGCATTACGCGAGATGTGCGCCAGAGAAAGTCATGATCTAATTCAGCACTGGTCGGTCGCTTAAAGGCATGGCATTCCACACCTTGCGTATTCACACCACTCATCACGTGTTTGATCGTGCTGTCTTTGCCCGCTGCATCCATCGCCTGAAAGATGATCAGCAATCCCTGGCGATCCTGCGCATACATCTTCTGCTGGAGGTCATCGATCTCCTCACGAAACTGAGCAATTAGAGTCTCGTAATGAGCATTGTCTGTGTAGAGACTCTTGACCTTCGTCTTAGCTTTCGCAATGCGGAAAGGTTTGCCATCCGGCACACGGAAGTCATCAAGGTCGAGTTTAAGTTTCATGAGTCTTCAAAAAGTAAATGAGTGTGGTCAGGATTAACAGGAACTCTTGAAATGAACAGGCTTAGTTTGGTAAGAAAGAAGTCTCTTGGATTGTTTGTGATGCCATGCGTCGGCGTCTTGTCAGCTTCTTTTTTCTTTGCATCACGGTCCTTCATGCCCAGGTGGAGCGTGAGGATAAGTCACCTGGGATTGAAGTGGGACTCGTTGGGCAACTGGATCACACGAATCGTCAGCATGATGATGGTGATGTGTTGAAGTCTTTTGCGCGGGTCATGCAGACAGAGGATCTGAGCCTGAAACACTTCAGCGTTTCGTTTCAGCTTTTCACGGAGGGTAGCCAGATCCATGACGTGGTGTCTCTCATTCAGGCTGAGCATTTCAAACTGGAATTGGAGGGAGGAAAGAACCTGCAACTGCAGCTCACCACGCCTTCAGGCGGTGAACTGAAGCTGAGCACACCACTCCTGGCCAATGTGCCCTCGAAGCCTGAGATGCATCACATCGCCCTTCGTGCCCAGCGGGATACCCGACAGTCGCTGACCGGGCTTTGGATTGATGGTATTGAGGTCGTGACAGGTCAGTTGATCCCTGGGGCCATTCCTTTGAAAAAGAATTCCTTGGTGGTCGGAGATGAGGCTTTGCGTGGAGTCATCGTGCAGGCACGACTTTATGATCGTGCCCTCACTCGGCCTGAGATCTTGGAGCTCGGGCAAAAACATCCAGAAAAGCCGAAGGCTAGTCCGAAGGGCATGTATGACTTTGAGGTACAGAAAGATGAAATCATCGCCGTTCTTGGGGGAACTGAAGCGGTGGCGGTGATGGAGGAAGGCAGTTTGGAATCACTGATCATGCAAAGGTATGCAGCCCAACATCCTAAAATGCGTACGCTTGCCTGGGAAACGGACACGGTTTTTCGCCAAGATAGGCCCATGAACTTCGGGGATCTGCGTCAGCAACTTCAGCGCACAGAAGCTACTTGTGTAATACTCATGTTTGGTCGTCAGGAATGTCTGGAGCGTGGAGCCGATGGGCTGCCCGAGTTCCGCGCAGCGCTGGATCGTATGGTCAAGACATGCGCCAGCATCACTCCCAGGCTGGTGCTGGTGGAAGCTGCCCCTTTTGAAAAGAAGACGGAGCCTCTGCCTGATCTCAGTTTGTTGAATCCGATCTTGGCTCAATACAACGAAGCCATCGGGGAAGTGGCTGAAGCAAATGCTGCCTATTTTGTCGTTACCAAAGAGGGCTGGAATCATTTCCGCCCTCAACCTATGACGCAGGATGGGATCAACCTCACGCAAGCAGGTTCTCGTGAGTTGGGCCTGCGGATCTTGACCACGGCGAACCTGCCTGAGCGTGAGGGAGCCGAAGAACTTGCGACACTGATCAAGGAAAAGAACCGCCTTTGGCATGACTATTGGCGACCTTCGAACTGGGCCTTTTTGTTCGGTGATCGCACCGCGCAACCGAGTAGCCGCGATCATCTGGACCCGAGCAAACGCTGGTTCCCTGCCGAGTTAGAAAACTATCGGGCGTTGATTGATATGAAAGAACAAGAGATCTGGAAAAAGGCTGAAGCATTGAGGAGGAAGGTGCCATGAAAATGAAGTTCGTTTGCTTCATGCTTTGCAGTCTAGGAAGCCTGCTTGCTCAAGCGCCTAACAAAAAGCCTATTTCCGTGGGTGAGCCTCCGGCGGATCTTTCCCCTGAAGCCGAACTGGCATCCTTCAAGGTGCTGGATGGATTTGAGGTGAACCTGTTTGCGGATGAGACCGATGGCATCGCTAATGCCCTGGCCATTCGGTGGGATGAAAAAGGTCGCCTCTGGTGTCTGCAAACGAGTGCCTATCCACAGCCTGCACCGGGTGAGGCGACGAATGATAAAGTCATCATTCTAGAAGATACCAATGGTGATGGACGAGCGGATAAGAGCATCGTCTGGGCAGAAGGTCTGCGCATGCCCATGGGCATGGAGTTAGCAGGTCCAGGCCAGCTTTATGTGGGGGAAGGGGAGAAACTTCTGTTGCTTACTGATAGTGATGGTGATGACAAGGCAGATCAAAAAGAAGTCATCTTCAGTGGGTTCGGCACCGGAGACACGCATCAAAATCTGAATAGCTTCATTTGGTCGCCTGACGGTGCCTTGATCATGCATCAGGGCCTGCATTGCTACTCCCGCGTCAATACAGCTTGGGGGGTGAAACAACTCTATGGCGCTGGATTCTGGCGCTTTTGGCCACGCAGTCGCAAGTTAGAAGCCTATCCCACAGGCATGCCTTTGAATGGCTGGGGCACCGCCTTTACTCGCTGGGGACAGCCTGTCATGGTAGCCGGGGCGGCAGGCATGTTCTGGGCGCGTCCCATGGAGATCAGTGTGCCAGAGGTGCCGGATCAACCTGGCATTCCCTACTTTCTACTCAGTCGCTTCATGCTGCCAAACAGCGGCCAGATCATCAAGACCAGTGGCCTGCGCAAGTACTGTGGAGTGGATATTGCTTACAATGATCATTGGCCTAACGAAATGTGTGGCGAAGTGGTGGCCGGCGGTTTCTTTGAAAATGCGGTCTATCGCTACAAGCTCGTGGAAGACAAAGAGAACCCCAGCGCCTTTGAAGCCGTGGAACAGCCTCCCCTCATCACCAGCAGCAATGTCGCCTTTCGTCCTGTGGATGTCCGCTTTGGTCCCGAGGGCGCTCTTTACATCGCCGACTGGTTTAATCCCATCATCGGTCACTATCAGGCCAGCTTTAGACATCCAAACCGTGACAAAGGACATGGGCGCATCTGGCGGATGGCGGTGAAGGGGAAAAGTATGCAGTCTTCGGTGATCAGTGCACAGATATCTTCAGCAGATCTCTATCGATTTGCGATGGGGGAAGACCGATGGTTGAGCTATCAGGCTAAAAGGTTGTTGATGGCGCGATCAGTGGGCGAGGTCATAGGGGCAGGGGTAGCTGCGATGCCGCCCTTCACGATGGCTTCAGCCAAATCAATGGAGCAGCAGCGTCACCGTCTTCTCAGGCTGCAATTCGCTGAGGCCTTTGAGGCACCGAACGAGGATTTAGTGGTCTCAACGGATCAATCTTCTTCCGACCTTCGTGCCTATACCACACACAGCATTGGAAACTGGGCTGGTCAGCTTCCAGATAGCTTGGGTCTTCTTGAGAAGCGCATCACCGATGAATCTCCTCTCGTTCGCCTCGAAGCCATCGTTGCCTGTGCCAAGGTCCAGCATCCAGATGCCATCAAGGTAGCGCTCAAGGCTTTGGACAAACCCATGGATAGCTTTCTGGATCGGGCTTTGTGGTTGGCCGTGCATGCCACGGCACCACAATGGAAACCTAAACTGAAAGGAGATGGAGAGGCTTCCTCATTCCTCGAATCACTGCCGCCGCATCACTTGGCCTACTTGATGGAGAAGGATGGCAGTCTGGAGCTTTTGAGTCTGGCGCGTGACATGATGAAGAAGTCGGAGACGCTTGCGCTTGGTTTGTTGGTTGCTTTGAACAAAGTATTGGTTAGTCGAGGTAATGCAGAGGATAGACTGAGAGCCTTGCAAATTGGAACGAAGCATCTGAGTGTGCTGAATGACTTGGCGACTGTGGCAGAACAGCGGAAGTTCGCAGCTCCTGGAGAAGCCGTTCCCATTTTGGAGACTCTTTTAAAAGCGGAGAGCGAAGACACGCGCATCGCAGCTTGCCGACTCGTCGGTGTCTGGAAGCTCCAGGGACTTCGTGAACCGCTACGGGACTTGGGTTTGAAAGCACGGGTCGGATTGCCACTGCGAGGTGCGGCTCTAGAAAGCCTGGGTGCGTTGGGTGAACCTCCTGAAACCTTTGTGGCTTTGCTGGACGATCCCAAGGAAACCTGGCCGGTGCGCATCGCTGCTCTCAAGGCTCTGGCTGGGACGAAGCCAGCTCTTGCTGGGGCGAAAGCCGCAGGTCTCCTCAATGGCATTGAAGACGAAACGATCATGCAGGCTTGGCTAACTCCATTGCTCACACGAGATGCGGCGATGCAGGCCTTTGCCAAGACACTGGAGAAGGCTCCATGCAGCGTCCCGACGGCAAAGCTGGCTCTGACGACGTTGACATCCAACGGTCGTAGCGATGCCGTATTGACCTCCGTCTTGAGCCAGATCATCGGCGTAAAAAATACTCAGCCTGGGTATGATCCTGCCTGGGTTCAGACGATGGCAGCAGAGGTGAAGTCACAAGGCGATGCAACAAAGGGAAGGGCCGTTTTCACTTCGCCTCTGGCTGGTTGCACCGCCTGTCATCAGATCGGTAAACAAGGGGGAATCATCGGACCTGAGCTGGATGCCGTAGGTCGTGGCGTTCCTGTGGAACTCCTTATTGAAGCCGTGGTCTGGCCGAATCGGCAAATCAAGGAAGGCTATGTCGCCACCACCCTGACCCTGAAGGACGGACGCAAGTTGCAAGGTTATCGAACGGCAGAAGGCAACGGTGAATTGGAGCTCAAAGACTTCCTGGCCAACACCCTGAACCGTTTCCCTCTCAGTGAGATCAAAGAACGCCAAGAAGCTGGATCACTCATGCCAGAAGGGCTCATTGTGAACCTGACTCGTGAAGAATTGCGTGACCTCATTGCGTATCTTTCCAGCCTTGGGAAAACGCCATGAATCAATGCATCCTCCTCTTTGCTTTTCTCGCATTCCTTCAATCCGCTCAAGCTCAGTTCGTCGCCCCTCGTGTGGCCTTGCCTCACGTGTTGGTGAAAGGGAAGATGCGTTTCTTTTATGACACGGAAGGCCTTCACGCTGTTGATGCAACGGATGCGAATGGCAATGAAGTGCCAGATCAAGTCGAGGACATTGCGACTCAGACGCAGGCCGCATGGCTGCTACTCATTGACGGACTTGGTTTTCCCGACCCGTTTCTCGGCGAGCGCTTTCGTGGCGTCGAATTTCTGGACGTGCATCTTCTCAGTAAGGGCAAGCTTAAATCCAATGGCATCACCTACGATGAAATTCAGCGCTTCAAGCGTCCAGGAGATCCTGACGCTACACGTTCACTTTGTTTTGATGTCGCGACATCCGTCAAAGCACCGACCAATCTGACACCAGCGCATGAGTTGTTTCACATCATCCAAAACGGTGCCTGCTTTTTCAAAAACCGTTGGTACACGGAAGGGACAGCACGTTGGTCAGAACGTGCTCTGGGTCTGGGGGGTGTAAGCGTCGGCTTAAAGGCATCCTGGACGCCAACTGAGGAAGCTTGGAAAACGCTGGATAGCATGGCTTACGAAGCCGCAGCGCAGTTTTGGGAGCCGCTAGCGTTACAGTTGGACCCGAAAGGAGAGATTCCGCCAGATCGTGTCCCTGCGTCATCGCGAGAGATGAAATATGTCAGTGGTGAGCCAGTGTTGAAGGATCTGAAACTTCACGGCTGGGAGGTTATCCGTGACATCTTGATCGAACTCAGAGCCTCCGATACTCTCGCGGCCAAAGAACGTAAGCTGGATCGTTGGTCAGAGGCGGAGCAGACATCGCCAAAGAACACGGCCTACATTCGGAAGACGGTGGAGGATGTGATCGACAGAAGTTCGGGAGGGATACGATGATGGATAATAGCAAGCCACCAGCCGCAGTGTGTTTTTCTTTCGGCGCTCTTGCGCGATGGCGTGAGTGAGCGCATATCTCCTTACCATGCTCGACATCACAGGCAAGAAGATCGCCGTCCTCTTTGGCGGCCCCGGTTCGGAACGTAAAGTTTCTGAGAAGACGGCGGAGAGTGTCGTCGCGGCTTTGAAGACCAAAGGGGCTGAGGTGATCGAAGTGGATGTCAAGGGACCAGACTTCATCGTACCTGAAGGTGTGCTCATCGCCATGAACTTGATTCACGGTACCTTTGGCGAGGATGGCCAAATTCAGGCCATTTTTGAGGAGCGTGGCATTCCTTACACAGGTGCAGGACTTCAGAGCAGCCGCATTGCTTTTGACAAAGGCCAGAGCAAGGAAAAGTTCATCGCTGCCGGGGTGCCGACTCCGCGCTCTCAAGATTACAAGCTGGATGGTAGCGAGCCGTTGTCGATCTCTGTGCCTCTGGTCTCCAAACCCCCGCGCGAGGGTTCCAGCGTG